>CAVCCL010000119.1:0-31062 GCA_963600665.1 Bifidobacterium catenulatum
GATACAATTTTATCGCTTTTTAGCTGAAAAAAGACAAAAAGAACACAAGAAATATATTTTTGTGATATTTGGCGCAAATGTTGAGGAAAAAGATACAAATTTGTGATAAATAGACACTGAAAAATTAAAAAAGATAAAAACGGCGCGTTATATAGCTGAGAGGAAAACTGACAGCTATTACATAATCGCAACACAAGAAAGGAAAAATACACATGACAACAAGAGAGGAAGCTTTGGCATACGGACTGTCATTTCCAGACACGTATCAGGAGGCGCCATTTCACGATCAGAACTGGCAGCTTGTAAGGGTGAAAGGCAGCAAGAAGGCATTCCTTTGGACTTATGAGAGGGATGGATATATCAATCTGAATGTTAAGGCTGATCCGGAAAGCAGGGACTTCTGGAGACAGGCATTTGAGGCTGTCATACCGGGATGGCACCAGAACAAGGAGCACTGGAACACCATCATTCTTGATGGAAGTGTGCCGGATGATGCAGTGAAGCAGATGATAGCGGAGAGCTATGACATAGTAACCTACAGTCCTACAAAGAGGATATATGATGCGGTGAAGAAGATTCCGAAGGGCTGTGTTGCCACCTACGGTCAGGTGGCGGAGATGGCAGGCGACAGGAAGATGGCTAGAGCCGTGGGCAACGCCCTCCATAAGAACCCTGATCCTGAGAATATACCGTGTTACCGTGTGGTGAATTCCAAGGGCGAGCTTGCGGGAGCATTTGCGTTCGGCGGAGCAAATGTCCAGGCGGACCGGCTTCGGGCAGATGGCATAGAGGTCAACAACGACCGGGTTGATCTGAAGAAATACGGAATGAAAATTGAGTAGCAATACAGACAGAAAGGCAATACAGACAGAAAGGCAATACAGAATCATGACATCTGATAACACAAAGAAAAACGAAAATCAGAACAATCCACTTGGATATGAGAACGAGGCACATCTGCTCACAAGATTTGCCATACCATGTATCATATCCATGCTGGTGACTGCACTTTACAATATAGTTGACCAGATATTCATAGGACACGGAGTTGGTATGCTGGGAAATGCTGCGACCAATATAGCGTTCCCTCTATCGACAGCGTGTACAGCCATATCGCTTCTTCTCGGCATAGGAAGTGCGACCAGCTTTTCACTGAAGCTCGGTGCCGGGGATGATAAGAAGTCCGCTGAAGCAGCGGGAAATGGAATCTGTCTCATGGCGATATTCGGCGTGGCACTTTTCCTTGTGACGACAATATTCCTGACACCGATGCTGAAGGCGTTTGGAGCAACTGACAAGGTTCTGCCATTTGCACAGGAGTACACAAGGATCACAGCGATAGGTTTTCCATTCCTGATAGCCAATACCGGAATGAGCAAGCTGATCATGGCTGATGGAAGTCCGAGATATTCTATGATATCCATGCTGACAGGAGCTATCATAAATACCATACTTGACCCGATACTGATATTTGGACTTGACATGGGTATGCGTGGTGCGGCGCTGGCAACCATCACGGGACAGATCATATCATTTGCAATAAGTCTCAGATATATGTTCCACTTCAAGACGATAAAGCTCACCAGAGAAAGCTTTGTCATGCGAGGCGAGACCTGCGGCAATATATTCAGATTCGGTGCGTCAGCGTGTTTCAATCAGATAGCCATGGCGATAGTCCAGGTTGTCATGAACAACACTCTGTCGAAATATGGGGCACAGTCTGTGTATGGAGGAGACATACCACTTGCGTGCTCTGGAATAATAAGCAAGGTAAATATGATATTCATGGCTATTGTCATAGGTATATCTCAGGGAACCCAGCCTATTATAGGTTTCAACTATGGTGCGGGAAAGTATAGAAGAGTGAGAAAGACTTATCTTCTGGCACTGGCAGCAGCATCGGCACTGTCGGTCGTGGCATTTGCAGCATTCCAGTTGTTCCCAAGGCAGATCATCAGTGCATTTGGAGAGGGAAGCGAGCTGTACTTCCAGTTTTCTGAGAGATACTTCAGGATATACATGTTCCTGACCATCGTAAATGGGATCCAACCGGTGACATCCAACTTCTTCAACTCCATGGGCAAGGCGAGACTTGGTGTGTTCATGTCACTCACAAGACAGATACTCTTCCTGCTGCCGCTCATCATCATATTCCCTATATTCATGGGAATAGATGGAGTCATGTATGCGGGACCGATAGCGGATGGCATTACCGCGGTGGTCTGCGGTGTGTTCACGGTGAGGGAACTCAAGGAGCTGGCTGCTATAGACAAAGCTGCGAATGAGGTTGTCAACTAATGTCAGGCTGTGACGCATTTATATATTGAACTTGGGATGTCTCATGTTATAATTGATAAAAATTATCAACAACGAATGACTAGATTCGACACGCAGCATCAGCACTCGCCAAAGGCGATTAGTTATGAGCTGATGCTCAAGGAGGAATAGAAGGTTATGACACTGAGAGATCTGAAGGTTGGACAGAGTGCGAGAATAAAGATGGTTGGCGGAGAAGGTGCGCTGAGACAGCATTTCCTTGATATGGGGGTTATACCCGGGGCTGAGGTCACACTTGTTAAGCTTGCACCAATGGGAGATCCCATGGAGTTTCAGATACATGGATACGAGCTCACGCTGCGACTGGCTGATGCGGAGCAGATAGAGGCAGAGCAGATAGACACAAGGTCAAGAGCCCACACAAGAGTGGAGGTTATAGAGGAAAAGGAGCATCCAGGACTTGGCGAGGAAGGAAGATATCACGTCAAGGGAGAGGGCGATCCTCTTCCTGAAGGAACAAAACTTACATTTGCACTGGTGGGGAATCAGAACTGTGGCAAGACCACTTTGTTCAATCAGCTCACCGGTTCGAACCAGCACATAGGTAACTTTCCGGGAGTTACCGTTGACAGGAAGGATGGCCCGATAAGGGGGAGAGAAAACACATCGGTGACGGATCTTCCGGGTATTTATTCCATGTCCCCTTACAGCAGTGAGGAGATAGTGTCGAGAAATTTTGTGCTGGAGGAGCACCCGAAGGCGATCATTAACATAGTGGATGCCACGAACATAGAGAGAAATATGTATCTCACTATGCAGCTCCTTGAGATGGAGATCCCGGTGGTCGTGGCACTCAATATGATGGATGAAGTTACAGGTAATTCAGGTTCCATAGATGTGAACGGGATGGAAGCAATGCTTGGAACTCCAGTTGTACCTATATCTGCGGCAAAGAATGAGGGCGTTGATGAGCTTGTAAGACACGCCATACATATAGCAAAGTATCAGGAGAGGCCGGGAAGACAGGATTTCTGTGATGAGAATGATTTTGGCGGAGCTGTTCACAGATGCATACATGCGGTGGCTCATCTCATAGAGGACCATGCTGAGGCGGCAGATATGCCACTTAGATTTGCAGCGACCAAGATCATAGAAGGAGATCATCTCATACTTGACAGGCTCGGCCTTGACGAGAATGAGAAGGAGACGATAGAGCACCTTATCATTCAGATGGAGAAGGAACGTGGACTTGACAGAAGTGCGGCCATAGCCGATATGAGATTCAATTTCATAGAGAGGGTATGCGAGAAATGTGTGGTGAAACCCAAGGAGAGTAAGGACAGGATCAGGAGTGAGAAGATAGACCGTATTCTCACCGGAAAGTACACAGCAATCCCGTGTTTTATAGGTATCATGCTGGCGGTGTTCTATCTGACATTTAACGTGATAGGCGCAGGACTTCAGAAATTGCTGGAGATGGGGATAGACGCACTCACGGTTCAGGTTGGAAAGCTCCTGACTGCTGCCCATGTAAATGTGGTCGTAAAGAGCCTTGTGCTCGATGGTATATTTGCAGGTGTTGGAAGCGTGCTGAGCTTCCTGCCGATCATCGTAACGTTATTCTTCTTCCTGTCGCTCATGGAGGACAGCGGATATATAGCGAGGGTTGCATTTGTCATGGATAAGCTGCTCAGAAAGATAGGACTTTCCGGCAAAAGTATAGTGCCGATGCTTATCGGTTTTGGATGTACTGTTCCGGCTGTCATGGCGACAAGAACTCTGCCAAGTGAGAGAGACCGTAAGATGACCATTCTGCTCACTCCATACATGAGCTGTTCGGCGAAGCTCCCAATATATGCGTTCTTTGTCAGTGCTTTTTTCCCTGGAAAGGGTGGGCTTATTATGACGGGACTTTATTTCCTAGGGATTATCATAGGAATACTTGTCGCTATGCTCTATCGCGGCACATTGTTTAAGGGCAATGCGGTTCCTTTTGTCATGGAACTCCCAAATTACAGACTTCCCGGGGCAAAGAATGTGGGACAGCTACTGTGGGAGAAGGCCAAGGACTTCCTGCAGAAGGCATTTACGGTTATATTCCTTGCAACTATATGTATATGGTTCCTTCAGAGCTTTGACCTGCATCTGAATATGGTGAAGGATTCACAGGACAGCATACTTGCGGCAATAGCAGGACTCCTTGTGCCGCTGTTTAACCCCTTGGGACTTGGGGACTGGCGGATATGTACATCGCTTATAAGTGGAATCATGGCTAAGGAGAGTGTGGTGTCCACTCTTGAGATTTTGTTTAACGGATCAGTGACCGCGGCCA
The DNA here is from genome assembly GCA_963600665.1 of Bifidobacterium catenulatum. Lineage (GTDB taxonomy): Bacteria > Bacillota > Clostridia > Lachnospirales > Lachnospiraceae > Coprococcus. The sequence goes on from CAVCCL010000119.1 coordinate 4,610, forward strand.
TAACAACCAGAGCTGCAGCCTCACTGCTTGTTTTCAGTCTCCTGTATTCACCATGTATAGCGGCCATCGCATCCATCAAGAGGGAGATGGGGCACCGCTGGGCTATCGCCGTAGTGATATGGCAGTGTGTTGTGGCGTGGGTTGCTGCATTTGTGGTTTATATGATCGGTGGACTGCTTTAAGACGGTGATAGAGTGCAACATTGGTAGAGAGAATGAAAAAAACATATAAAAAATTCAAAAAAGCCGATGACTGTTGACGGAAATTGGAGATAACAATATAATGGTAATACCGTTTAAAGACGTTATATTATGAGCATCTGAGGAGATCATGAATGAGAATCAGACAATTTAGAGAAGACCACTGGGACAGGCTTCCCACGATAAGACTGCAGAAAGCGGTGCTTGACAACTTCAAGAGTGTGGAGCATGGAGAGATAGTATTTGCCTGTGGAAAGAAATTTGTTCCTTATGGAACAGAATCAGATATATTGGGACTTTATGGACAGAACGGCTCGGGTAAGACGAGCTTTATAGAGGCACTTGCCATACTGAAGCTGCTCATGATGGGGGCTGAGGTTCCGGCGGTGTATGCGGAATGTATAGCAAAGGGACAGGAGCATTCCAGACTGGAGTTCACATTTGATCTTCAGTACGAGGACGGACGCATCCGTAAGGTTGTGTATGAATTCCTCATGTCCGCCGTGGAGAATGAGACAAATAACGGATTCAGACAGTATGGAGGAGAGGATCAGAACAATGGCCAGCCGGGCTACAGAGTCCGCATATCGGGCGAGAAGCTGAGCATGTCCGGTGATTTTGAGGGCAGGAAGATGATACTTCAGCCTGTGATGGACACATGCACTGACGACATGCCGTTCGGGCCTGTATCGAAGCAGAAATATTTCATAACAAATGACAGAAAGTTTGTGGATGAGCTGAATGTGGTGAGAAGACTGGCGCAGGAAAAGTCGGCGTCGTTCATCTTCTCACTTGGAACTGCAAAGGTGTGTGATGAGTGCGGACTCTACTCTGAGTTTTATCAGGTCATACTGGAGCTTGCGTACTACAGTCAGCTCTATCTTCATGTGGTGGACACGAAATCAACAGGATATATAAGACTTAACTACGGACTTCCGCTCTACACACAGAGCGGTAAATTCCTTCTGAAGACGGATGTGCCGAACATCATGCCGGAGATAGTCTTCAGCGAGATAAAGAGCCAGTTCGAGAATATAAACATAGTCCTCAGTCAGATAGTTCCGGGGCTTAATGTCGATCTTCACGAGTTGTCGCCGGCACTCATGAAGGACGGCAGCATGGGACATGTGGTGGAGATAGTGTCGAGCAGGAATGAGACGGACATGAGCGTGTCCCACAACCAGGAGGCTGCGCCGGATGGCAGGGTGCATATGCCGTTCAGGTACGAGTCCGATGGTATCCGCAAGATCGTGTCGGTGCTCAGCCTGATAATAGATGCGTACAATGAGCAGTCGTGCACGATAGCCATAGATGAGCTGGACGCGGGCGTGTTTGAGTATCTGCTGGGAGAGGTGCTGCAGACGTTCCAGGAGTCCGGCAAAGGACAGTTTATATTCACATCACATAACCTCAGACCGCTTGAGGTCATAAGCAAGGATTATATATATTTCACCACGACAAATCCGAGAAACAGATACATCCGGATGAAGGGTATCGGAAGCAGCAACAATCTCAGAAATACTTATTTCAGGGAGATCGTGGTTGGAGAACAGGACGAGGAGCTGTACAGGAATACGAAGAGGTTCAAGATTGTATCGGCATTCAGAAAGGCAGGTATGGATCATGGGGAAACGACCTAAGAAGAAGATCTTCCTGTTCCTTGTCGAGGGAGTGTCGGACCGGAATGCTCTTGAGGTGCCATTTGGACAGCTTCTGGAGGATATAGATCCTGATATTGTTCTGGAATTTGCCATGCTCATGCAGGATGACGGAAGCTTTGGCGGTGATATAACCTCAAAGAATGGTATACATCCTGACAACATAGAGCGGTTTATAGATGAGATAATGGTCAGTCCTCTGTTAAAGAGGACGGGTCTGTATCCGAAGGACATTGTGGAGATAATTCATTTTGTGGATATGGATGGGGCGTACATAGATGACAATCTGGTCGTGACTGATGGGGGAAATGAAGACAAGCCGGTATACTACCCGGATATCATCGTGACGGCAAATCCGGATCACGTGAAGGAGCGCAATCACTGCAAGAGTGCGAATCTGGATGTGCTCACTTCGCTGTCATCAATAAAGATAGGAAGTAAAAAGATAAAATACTCCGTATACTATTTTTCGAGCAACCTGGATCATTTCCTGTATGGAGATGCAAATTCAGATGAGCACGGCAAGGTGCGGAGGGCGGCGGAGTTCTCGATGAAGCATGAGACGTCGGGATCGCTGGAGCGTTTTTTTGAGGAGAATGAGACTGTAACTACAGATATGACTTATGGGGAGTCATGGGATTTCATAAAGAGTGGGGAAAATTCTTTAAAGAGGCATACAAATGTGAATCTGCTCATAAAGAGGCTTAAGGCTATTGCAGAAAATCACATATAGATCATAGAACTATAAAGACAGGAGACAGAAAAGGCTATGAAGAAGAACAAAGAAGATGACGGAATCTACAGAAAACCCACCAAAGGTTTCAGCAAGAGAACAAATATGATAGTCGGCATAGCATTTGTCATATTTGTGCTGGTGTGCTGCATAATAAGACTGTTCGTGTAAGGTTTCAGTAAAGAAAAGTGGCAGGTGTTGATTTTTATATTTAGCATGCTATACTTGGCTTAGTTAATTGAAGGTAATCAAGGAGGATAAATCCGTGTTTGGTAGCAGATCAAGCAAGAAGACGGGATTGAAGATCATAATAGTGGGCTGTGGAAAGGTTGGCGTGGCCATACTCAAGCAGCTTGCAAATGAGGGGCATGATATAACTATCATAGACAAGGATCCCCAGAAGGTCGCAACATACGCCAATCAGTATGATGTTATGGGAATAGTTGGAAACGGAGCAAATCACAGCGTGCAGCTTGAGGCGGGTATTCAGACCGCAGATCTTATAGCGGCAGTCACATCGTCGGATGAGCTCAACATCCTGTGCTGTACCATAGCCAAGCAGGTCGGAGACTGCGCGACCATAGCGAGACTCAGAGACCCGGATTACAGCAAGGAGGCAAGCTATCTCAGGGAGAAGCTTGGACTTACCATGATCATAAACCCTGAGCTTGAGACCGCCATAGAGGTGTCGAGGGTACTGTATCTGCCAACGGCTCTTGAGATAAATTCATTTGCACATGGACAGGCGGAGATGACAAGGATAAAGATCCCGGAGAAGAATGTGCTGGACAACAAGAGCATAGCTGATCTCGGTAAGGATCTTGCAAATAAACAGAAACCGATAAATATACTTATAGCGGCAGTTGAGAGAGCCGGGGAGTTCTATATCCCATCCGGTGATTTTGTCCTCAAGGCCGGCGACATCATGTCCTGTGTGGGAACACGACCTATGTCCAGAAAATTCATGGAGCACATAGGCTTCAAGACTGCGAGAGTCAAGAACACCATGATAATCGGCGGAGGAAATGTAGCATATTATCTGGCGGGACAGCTCGTGAACATGGGAATATCCGTCAAGATCATAGAGGAGAACAAGAAGCGCTGCGAGGAGCTTTCAGTCCTTCTGCCGAGGGCGATCATCATCAACGGTGATGGAACGGATCAGGAGACACTGAACGAGGAAGGCCTTGCGGAGGCTGAGTCATTTGTGTCCCTGACAGGAATCGACGAGGAGAATATACTTTTGACTCTCCACGCCCGCAAACATTCAAATGCCAAGACGATAACCAAGATAAACAGGAGTAATTTCAGAGAGGTCATAAACAGCCTTGATCTGGGAAGCGTTGTATATCCATGCAGTATAACTGCGGAGTCCATAGTCGCATATGTCCGGGCGAAGAAGAATTCCAACAGTAACAGCATAGAGACACTCTACCATATGTTTGACTCCAGAGCTGAGGCGATAGAGTTCCGTGTGGATGAGAAGTCGGAGGTGACGGATATACCGCTGAAGGATCTCAATCTCAAGAAGAACCTCCTCATTGCATTTATCAATCGAAATGGTTCGATCCTGCTTCCTACAGGTCAGGATTCTATACAGGTTGGAGATACAGCCATGATAGTTACCACGGAGACCGGATTTACGGATATAAGAGATATACTTGCTTAAGGCAGTTTGATTAGGAGAAGATTATGAATAATTCCATGATAGTATTTATACTTGGCCAGATCATAAGACTCGAGGGGCTGCTCATGATCATTCCATGCCTGACATCTCTTATATATCAGGAACATGAAATATTTGCGTTCCTCATAGTCATAATATCATGTCTTGTGATAGGAACGCTTATGACACTTAGAAAACCGGCAAACCAGACCATATATCTCAAAGAGGGATGTATAGCCACGGCATTCAGTTGGATACTGCTCAGTATCTTTGGCTGCATGCCATTTGTCATTTCAGGGGAGATCCCTTCATTTACAAATGCGCTGTTTGAGACCATATCGGGGTTTACCACAACGGGAGCCAGCATACTGAGCGATGTGGAGAGCATGTCACACGGCATGATGCTGTGGAGATGCTTTACCCACTGGATAGGCGGTATGGGAGTTCTGGTGTTCCTGCTTGCCATCATTCCTATGAATAGTGCGTCCGGTTCAAATATGAACCTGATGAAGGCGGAGAGCCCGGGACCATCCGTTGGCAAGCTTGTTCCAAGACTCAAGCACACGGCAAGGATACTGTATGTGATCTACTTCGGAATGACGGTTCTGGAGATCATTTTCCTTCTGTTTGGACATATGTCATTGTTCGATGCGCTGTGTACGGCATTTGGAACAGCCGGAACAGGTGGTTTTGGAATAAAGAACGACAGCTTTGGAAGCTTTTCACCGTACATACAGTGGGTAGTAACGGTGTTTATGATATTGTTTGGTGTGAACTTCAACTTTTATTATTTTGTGCTGTTCAGAAATATCCGAAAGGCACTTTCCATGGAGGAGGTCAGGACATATTTCCTCATCATCCTCACATCGGTGGCGATACTGTTTGTAAGCCTGATGAACACTATGTCAAATGTGTGGGATGCCCTGAGACATGCGGCGTTCCAGGTGGCATCCATCATTACCACGACTGGTTACGCGTCGGCGGATTTTGACCAGTGGTCACAGACATGTAAGACGGTGCTGGTCATCCTGATGTTCATCGGAGCCTGCGCAGGAAGCACCGGTGGCGGTATGAAGGTGTCGAGACTTGTGATAATGTTCAAGACCGTTGTCAAGGAGCTGAGTTCGTATTTCCATCCGAAGAATATCAAGAAGATAAACATGGACGGCAAGCCGGTGGAGCACGAGGTAGTGAGGGCGGTAAATGTATACTTCATCACGCTGATGGGAATATTTACCCTGTCTGTATTTCTTGTGTCCCTTGAGGGCAGGGATCTGGTGACCAACTTCACTGCGGTGGCATCGTGTCTCAACAATATAGGCCCCGGACTTTCAGAGGTCGGACCTACCAGGAACTTTGGCGGACTGACTGGACTTACAAAGTACGTTCTGATGTTTGACATGCTTGCCGGACGACTGGAGCTCTTCCCACTGCTGCTCATATTCAATCCGGGCGTGTACAGGGATATGATCATGGGGGCATGGAGAAGCATAAAGAGAAGAAGACAGGCGAGAAGGGCGAACTGATAAATGTTATCATTACAAATGGCGGGCAGGTTATTGACATATGCTGGCAATTTGGATATACTCAGAAACAGTTAGACACACCTAACTATAGCTCTTCCAATCATTTTATAAAGAAAAGGCGGGGACTTCTCACACGATGAGGGTTCTCGTTTTTTTATGACTTAAATTTCCTTACAAAGAAGTGTAGAATGGAATAAAGATATGAGTATTTGTTATAATGTACATACATTTGGTGTGGATAAGGAGTAATGCGATATGGAGAACGAAAAAGAATCTGTAAAAGTACTTATAGTGGACGACGAGCAGGACATCAGAACGCTGCTCAATATATATCTCAAGAGACTTGGATACGATGTTGTGGAGGCTGCCGATGGAGTTGAGGCTGTCGAGACCGTGCGTGCGGACAAGGACATCGACCTCATTGTTATGGACATCATGATGCCGAAGCTTTCCGGTACGGAGGCATGCCAGCAGATCAGAGAGTTTTCATCTATCCCAGTCCTCTTCCTTACGGCGAAGACGAAGGAGCCGGATCAGAACGAGGCATACGATGTGGGTGGCGATGACTTCCTGGCAAAGCCATTCACCCAGAGCGAGTTTAACCGCAAGGTGAATGCCCTTATCAGAAGATACAAGGTGTACCGCGGAAAATCAGAGACCGATCCAAAGAATATCTCGGTTGGCAATATAAATATTGATTCATTCAAGAGGATAGTGACCAAGAATGGAGAGGTCATAAAGCTCACCGACAAGGAGTATGCACTTCTGTTCTTCCTGGTGGAGCACAGAGGAAAGCCGTGGTCGCTCGAGGCACTTTACGAGAATATATGGCAGGAGAAGTATCTTCCTTCATCTTCCAACACGGTCATGGTACATATACTCAGACTCAGACAGAAGATAGAGGACAACTCAGCACAGCCTGAGATCATAAGGACCATATATGGAAAGGGATATCAGGTAGACTGATATGAAGATGCCATTTAAGCGGACACTCAGAGTCAAGCTGTTTGTGGTGATACTGCTGGGACTGATAATTTCCATATCGGCTTTCTTTGCGGGAACATTTGCACTGGACAGCTACATGAAAAATGTATACATGAGTGACACGAACACACAGAAGAGATCTGCCAGACAGATCCAGAGCTTTGCCTCATATGTGACCAGCCATTCCATAAAGGCTACGGACACGCAGGCACTCAGGGCATGGCAGGAACAGCATGACAATGTGTACATACTGATTTATAACAACAATGATATAGTATTCGACTCTGACTGGATGATAGAGAAGAAGGGTGCATACAAATATGTCATAACGAATTCGGAGACCGGTGAGATAATCATTCTGATACAGGACAATTACGGAACCATCAGAAAGGTTAAGAGAAAGGCATCATCGGGCAGCGAATCCCAGAAGAAATCCGATGTGGTGACCGCAGATGAGGGAGCTTACTACGGTAATTCCAGTATGCTGCGTGGAGATCTCAACGAATTTGACTATGATTTCTATCCTGTGCTATTCAAGGATGGAGTGTTTGATGTCTGCATAGTTGACTATTCGGATGACACGATCAAGGATGTCGGCGAGATAGCGATATTTGTCATATGCTGTGTTATGTTTATCAGTGTGATAATCGTATATTTTAGCAGAGAGATAGGCAGGATGAGACGCCTTACAAATGAGGTCATGGACATCAAGGATGTGGATATCAACGGCCCGATAACCATACACGGTCAGGATGAGATCTGTATGCTGGCGGAGAATGTAGACACCATGAGGCAGACCATCATCGAGCAGCTCAGCAGGGAGCGCGAGGCATGGCAGGCGAACAGTGATCTGGTCACAGCCATGGCCCATGATATAAGAACGCCGCTCACAGTCATGGCGGGATATCTGGAGCTCATGCAGAACAAGGAGTATTCATCCCAGGAGGAGCTTGACGAATACATAAGGATAAGTGCCGAGAAGGCGGAGCAGCTCAGAACGATGTCGGACAAGATGTTCAGATATTTCTATGTATATTCCAAGGGCGGCGAGGATCTCAACATGGAGATGTTCCCGGCCGGACCATTCCTGGATCAGATGCTTGGGGAATATGTGGTTCTTCTGGGCGAGAATGGATATCAGTTCAACATCGATATCTCGGATAAGGAAGCCGAGATATGCGTGGATCTTCAGGGAATGAAGAGGATAACCGACAATGTATTTACCAACATCAGAAAGTATTCGGACAAATCAAAAAGCATAGATATAAGGGTATATATAGACCGGAGAAAGGTAAGAATTTATTTCAGAAATTATATAAATCCAGAAAGTGGCAAGGCGGAGAGCACGCACATAGGAACATTGACATGTCAGAAGATGGCGGAGGAGATGAATGGATCATTCACGACCTGCAGAAAGGGCAAGGTGTATGAGGCGACACTCACACTGCCGAACATGCTGAATGACGATGACTCACACGTTCCGACACAGGGACTTACAGCTATACTGTCACGCAAATAATAATCGGAGATCCTCTGTACACAGTTCAGGGAATCTCCGTTTTTGTACATAGAAAAAAGCAATGCTACACATTATACCGATAGAGAAAAAAACAGGAGGAACAGATATGAATATATTATTTTATGATACAAAGAAGTATGATATGGAATCGTTCGATGCGATAAAGGATCAGTACGACAAGCTGACCATAGATTATGTGGACACAGATCTGTCGGTGAAGACTGCAAGACTTGCAAAGGGGTATGACGCCATATGTGCATTTGTCAGCTCGGATGTGAGTGCGCCCGTTGTGAATGCGCTGAGTGATGCGGGCGTGAAGCTTATATTGATGAGATGCGCGGGCTTCAACAACGTGGATATGGATGCGGCAAAAAAATGCGGTATAACTGTGATGAGGGTTCCGGGCTATTCGCCTGAGGCTGTGGCGGAGCATGCGATGGCACTTGCCATGGCGGTGAACAGAAGACTGCACAAGAGCTATATAAAGGTGAGGGAGAATAATTTCAGTCTGGTCGGACTTACAGGCATGAACTTCCACGGCAAGACAGCAGGAATCGTCGGAACCGGTAAGATCGGGGCTGCCATGGCAAGGATATGTCATGGATTTGGAATGGATGTGATCGCCTACGATATGTATAAGAATCCTGACCTTGATTTTGTCAGATATGTGGAGCTCCCTGAGCTTCTGGCCGGATCAGATCTTATATCCCTTCACTGTCCGCTCACCGATGAGACCTATCATATGATAAATCAGGAGACTATTGGAATGATGAAGGATCACGTTATACTGGTGAACACTTCCAGAGGCGCACTAATCAAAACCGATGATCTCATAGCGGGAATACGAAGCAGAAAATTCTTTGGAATAGGGCTGGACGTATACGAGGAGGAGACTCCAAATGTATTTGAGAACAGGGAGGATGACATACTGGAGTCATCGATCACGGCGAGACTGCTGTCATTTCCAAATGTGATAGTGACATCCCATCAGGGTTTCCTGACAGAGGAGGCGCTGGAGGCGATAAGCAGGACTACGCTGGACAATGCCATGGATTTCCTTAATGGGTCTGTAAATGAGTCGAATATTGTGTTATGATGTGATGACAGGATATTGCGAGAGAAATTGAGGTTGACTATATGAATATCAATGAGGTTTTTAGCGGGCTTGACAAGCTGTTCGCAGAGAACAGGCTGCCGGAGGTGGAGAGATATCTGACACAGGCGCTCAGCGATGCTGAGTATGAAAAGGATACGGATTCAATGCTTGCGATATACAATGAACTTATCGGGTTCCACCGCACCACGGGAGAACACGACAAGGCGCTGTATTTTTGCAGGCAGGTTATCAGACTTGCCCATAAAATGGGAATAGAAGATACAGTTCCATATGGAACCGCTCTCATGAATATTGCAAATGAGAACAGGGCTGCAGGTAATCTGCTGGAAGCCCTGTCCTATTGCAGAAAGGTGTACGACATATATTCAGAGCAGCTCGGCCCATATGACATATTGCTGGCGGGATATTACAACAACGTGGCACTCATTTATCAGGAGCTTGGTGATTACGACAAGGCTGTTGATGCGCTGGAGCATGCGCTCAGCATCATAGAGAGACATGAGAATGCCGGTACGGAGATAGTTGCCACATATGCCAATCTCGGCGAAAGCCTTCTCAGGGCAGGACGGCTCAAGGAGGCCCAGGACAAGCTGACGGAGGCTGTGCGCAGATATCAGCTCAAGGGTGTCAGGGGTTATCACTACAGTGCTGCATTGTCCGCGGTTGCAGAGGTGTGGTACAGACAGGAGGACTATCAGCAGGCACTCAAATTTTATCAGCTTGCGGCAGAAGAACTCTACAGTGTCTATGGGGACAATGATACATACAGAGTTATAATGAATAATATAGAGACGGTAAAGGCGAAGCTTCAGCAGCAATGATAACAGGGAGGAAGTGGAAGAGCTTCCTCCCTGTTGCGTATGTAGACAGATAATCTGAAGGATGGGAGAACGAGATGAATTATAATGACAAGGTAATGGATGTTATAGATGAGGTGAAGAAGGTCGTCATAGGCAAGGATGTGTGTATTGCCAAGATAATGGCGGCGATAATCGCAGGCGGTAACATTCTCATGGACGATGTACCGGGAGTCGGCAAGACGACGATGGCTCTTGCATTTGCAAATGCAATGGGGCTCCAGAACAAGAGAGTCCAGTTTACACCGGATGTCCTTCCGGGAGATATAACGGGATTTACGATGTACGACAAGGCGACAAATCAGTTTGTGTACAGACCGGGTGCGGTTATGTGCAATCTGTTCCTCGCAGATGAGATAAACAGAACATCTCCAAAGACACAGTCGGCACTTCTCGAGGTTATGGAGGAGGGACATGTGACTGTGGATGGAGTGACATATCAGGTTCCGGATCCATTTATAGTAATTGCCACGGAGAACCCTATCGGCAGTGCCGGAACACAGCTTCTTCCTGATTCCCAGCTCGACAGATTTATGGTGTGCCTTAAGCTGGGATATCCATCCATAGAGAGCGAGCTGGATATAGTTAAGGGAAGAACCTCCGCTGATGGCTTTCAGGATGTACAGCCTGTAATAGGTGCGTCTGAGCTGCGGCTTATCAGGGAGGAAGTAAAGCATGTCAAGGTCAGCGATGACGTGTATTCTTATATAGGCCAGCTTGTTGTTGGAACCAGAGAGAATCCAAGCCTTGAGTTAGGAGTGAGTCCAAGAGGAACGATAGCCCTCACCAAGATGGCGAAGAGCTGGGCATATATAAGCGGAAGAGATTTTGTCATACCTGAGGATGTGCAGATGGTGTGGACGGACGTCATAAGACACAGGATAGTCTTAAGTGCCAAGGCAAGGGTGAACCACATAACACAGGAGGCTGTGCTCAAGGACATAATGGAGAGGGTGTACAAACCGTCGGTGAGACGCAGAAGTGCGGCTAAGAAGTAGCATCAGATTTGGGATTGTGTAGTGGTAGGATGTCGTATGAGACGAGGAATATTGTATATTGTCCTTATAGGGGCATGTGTATATATAGGAATAATCAATAAAGAAAAATCATACTTTTTCGCAGCGGTGATCATGACTGCTGTCATGCTGAGTCTTATAGCCGGTCTGGTCGTGCGATACATAAGAACCAGTGTTAAGATGCAGATGAATATACCTGTGGTTGAGAAGAACAGTACATTTTGTCCGGAACTTGCGGTATATGTCACCGGTGGTCAGGTACCCCATGTAGCGGCGGTGTTCAGTGTTATTGCTCCGGGTATGAAGAAAAAGAAGAAGAGTACATTTGAACAGATAGATGACAGGTATGGAAAGTGCGTGGGAAAGATGAAGTTGGATGTCAGCGGAAGATACGAGATAAAGGCATCGGGCGTCAGGATATATGATGCTTTCCATATTTTCTCAATCAGAAAAAAGGTCAGTGGAACGGCGTACATTTACGTATTGCCTCAGTGCTATCTCGTCCCGGTGGAGGTCACGAAGAACACAAGAGATTTTGTGACGGACAGCGATGTATATTATTCGGATGTGAGAAGCGATGACTCGACCGAGGTGTACCAGGTGAGAGAGTACAGACCTGGAGACAGGATGACCCGTATCCACTGGAAGCTGTCGGCCAGACAGGATGAGATAATGGTCAGGGATACATCAAAGGCATTGTCGTGTCCGGTCATCATCTGTATGGATCTCGATGGAAGGAACTGCCGTCACTATGGACAGGCAATGTCTGTTGCACTGGAATCCATGGTATCGGTGAGCTTTTCACTGATAGATGTCAAAGTCCCTCACTTTATAGCGTGGTATGATCCGGAGGAGATGTCCATAACGAGATACCGTATAGCCCGTGAGGAGGATGTGTACGATGCCGCTGCAAGGCTGTCGTATGTGGATGCCAGGACAAATGACAGCTACGATGTGATAGGAATGTACAGAGAGAGATACAGAGGTGAGGATTTCACAAGCTTCATCGACATAGATATGAATGGCAATATAGAGTGTGGAGATGAAAGTTTTCAGGTGGGATTTGAAACCATAAAGGAGGATCTTGCAAAATCCTATATCACGGTGTAGATTCTCCAGGCATCATCATAGAATTACAGAGGTGTGGAATTGAGAGTTGTGTTGGGACTGGCTGTGTGGGCGTTGTCGCTTGGTATGACATACCTTGTGGGCGATATCGCATACAGCTCGGATATAAATAAATATATGGACTCCACCAATCTTGTGGGTGCGTACATCATAGGAAGTCTGGTGATAGCGCTGGTTTATTCTCTGTGGTACATTTTGAGAAAAGAACAGAGGATACTGGATATTGTGGTTCCGGTTACAGTGTTGCTGGGATGGGGGCTTGCCAGAAGAAAGCTGCTCTATGCCGGAGGAAAGGGCATGGTATACAGCATAGCATATGATCTGAAAAAGGTTTATGGGATAAAGACAGGACTCATAGATCTTGACTATGTCAGTGTGAGCGCTGTGACGGAATTTGTGCTTTTTATAGTGGCGGTGTCGATGTTCTTTGCCACTTATATGATATACAGATGCAACAGTCTGATGATTGCCATCGGACTTGCATTTTTGTTTATGCTTGCCGGGGCAACACTCAGTGTACCTGTGAGTGCACCCGGGGTAGTGCTTACGGTATTGTCACTTATCGTGGCGAGGTATGTCCTCATGAGAATGGGGCAGCCGCTGTCGGTGGTGTGGAACATAGCAGTTCCTGTGACGGTATTTGCCGCGTGCCTTGTTGTTACCCTTCTTGTATATGACAGCGTATACGACAGAGGTGTGAAGGAACAAGGGAAACTGCTCGACATGGTGGACAACATGGAATATTTTCTGTCGGGGGAAAGCAACAAAGGATATTCAGGTTACTATAAGGTGGATGATTCTGAGGTCAATCCCGGTGATGAGGTCGTTGATGAGATCACCAGGGAAGAAAAGCCACAGGGAAATCTGTATGTTACGGCGAGAAAGTATGTCACATATGAGGACGGAACATGGCGGGGAAGAGCGGAAGGACACAGCCCTGACGACGAAGTCATGGTGGATTATGACAAGGATACATTTGCAAGATACGAGTCAGAGATACAGGGCTATGCGCCGGACGGGAAGTTCTCCAATGAGGTCATGGAAGAGCTGGTGACATATATAAGAAAGCATATGTCATATACCACGTCGCCAAAGAAATTCACCGATGGCGAGGATCCTGTCATGAGTGCGATGTACGATGTACACGAGGGCTATTGTGTTCATTTTGCATCTGCCGCCGCGGTGGGCTTCAGAATACTTGGAATCCCGACGGTCTACAATACCGGATATGTTGTGCCGTCATCTGCATGGACAAAACAGTCTGATGGCACATACCGTGCAGTGGTTCTGGAAAAGTACAGCCATGCGTGGATAGAAGCGTACAGTGAGGATGCCGGAGACTGGGTGATCGTGGACGCCACACCGCTTGGAGAAAGGGCTGATACTCTGGGAATACCGAAGGAACCGGATTACAGCGGAGATAATACTGCGGATAATTCATCGGATGATACAGAGGAGCCGGCGACTTCTGAGGAGACTTCAAGTTCGGATGTAACAACGGAGGCGACAACTGATTCGACAACCCAGATGTCAGAGAATACAGAAGTCACTACAGAGACGGATGGTGATTCTTCAAATGGCACAGGAGAAAATGGCAATCAGGTCGATGTCCCGGATGATGGCAGTGGAGATGCACAGGCGGGATCACCGGGGGATGCCGGAGACGCCCTGTCGGAGCTTGCACAGAACAGAGTGTTCAGAACAGTGGTCATTGTGCTTGCTGTGATGCTGATATTGTGGGGCGCAGTCATCTTCAGAAGAAGGACGATAGTTGCGCGCAGGAGACGCAGGCTTGTGGGTCGGAACAGGATATCAGCTATATACGAGATGTCCACGGCGATGTATGATATGATGGTATTTTCTGGTGCCATAGAGAACGTCAGTGAGAACGACACGGAGTATGCCGACACAGTTACGGAGTCGTGCAGCTTCATAAAGGGCGATGAGTTCACAGAATTTATAAAGTGGGTTCAGGCGGCTGTATACGGACGAGTTGAGCCGGATGACAGGCAGATCGCGGCTGCCAGAAAGTTGTATACAAAGGTAAGGGCATACACATATCTTGGCCTTGGGTTCAAGGACAGATTTGTGTGGAAGTATATAAAGTGTTATGACTGCGGAGGGCGCAGAAGAAAGAGATAACATAATTTGTCACGAAAGAAGTAGTATTTAAGATGGAATTTAGAAAAGGGTTAAAGGATGGAATACCGATAGCACTGGGGTATTTCGCGGTAAGTTTTAGTTTTGGTCTGCTGGCAGTAAAGGGCGGACTCACAAGTTTTCAGGCGGTCATCATAAGCCTGACAAATGTAACCAGTGCGGGACAGTTTGCAGGACTTAAGATAATCCTTGCAGGGGGAACGCTGGTTGAGATGATACTCACCCAGTTCATAATCAATCTGAGATATTCCCTCATGAGCTTGTCACTCTCACAGAAGCTCGGGGAGGCAGTTGGAATCAAGGAGAGACTCGTAATAGCATTTGCAAATACTGACGAGATATTTGCGGTGGCAATGGGCCATGTGAAGGAATTGACATTTGGTTATATGATAGGACTTCAGCTCCTTCCGATAGTCGGCTGGACGGGCGGAACGCTGTTCGGTGCGGTGGCATCCGGGCTCCTTCCAAAGTCCATCAGCAGCGCACTCAGCCTGGCACTCTACGGAATGTTCGTCGCCATAGTCATGCCGGTCGCTAAGAAATCGAGACCGGTTGCCATAGTTGCGCTTGTGGCGGCAGTCATATCATGCGTGCTGTATTACGTTCCGATATTCAAGTTCATATCGACGGGAATCGCCATAATCATAAGCACTGTGGCAGCGTCTGTGATCGGAGCTATATTCTTCCCTGTGGGAGTTGAAAAAAACGATGATACAGCGAAAGCGGATGATGAAGGTGGTATAAAAAAGACCAAAGATAAAAATTACATGGAGGTGCAGTGATGAATATATACATATATATAATAACCATGGCGGTTGTCACTTACCTCATAAGAATGGTGCCGCTTGTGGCGTTCCGCAAGAAGATAGAGAACAGATTTGTCAATTCATTCCTCTACTATGTGCCGTATTCATGTCTCACGGCGCTGACACTTCCGTCTATTTTATACAGTACGGAGAGTATCATAAGCGCAGTGTGTGGATTTGTGGTTGCACTCATACTTGGAATCAAGCAGAAGGGGCTTATAGTTGTGGCCGCTGCGGCGTGTGTGACGGTGTTCGTGGTTGAGTGGGTGCTGAAACTTATGTAGAGATTTACGATGTTTGAAGATTTGGACCAGATGGCTAAAAATGATAAGACACATTAGATGTGGCTGGCCTATGTTACCAGATTATATTGTGAATTGGTGTTCCTTAGACATTGTAGTTTGAATTTATATAAGAAGGAGGTAAGCAGGGATACCTGCAGGTAGGTAATATATGAGATTTCCGAAATTTATAAAAAAGGGCGATACGATAGGTTTCGTTGCCCCATCATTTGGCTGCGATACAGAGCCGTATAAGACTGCATTTGGCAGGGCGCAGGAGAACTTCAGAAATATGGGATTCGGTATACAGATAGGACCGAATTGTTATACTGGTGAGGGTATAGGAATCAGCAACAAGCCGGAGCTGTGCGGACAGGAGATAAATGGCTATTACACATCGGAGAAGAACGATGCGCTCATATCCTGCGGCGGCGGAGAGCTCATGTGTGAGATACTTAATTATGTTGATTTTGACAGGCTGAAGGCAGCAGAGCCGAAGTGGTTCATGGGATATTCGGACAACACCAACCTCACGTTCCTGCTCACCACGCTGTGCGATACGGCTTCCATATATGGCCCGTGTGCAGCAGCATTTGGACAGGAGCCATGGCACAGATCGGTTGCGGATGCGATGGCGGTACTTCAGGGACAGAAGCTGTCATTTGCCGGATATGACGGATGGGAGAAGGAGTCCCTCAGGGATGAAGAGCATCCATTCCTGCCGTACAACATCACGGAGCCAAGAGTGATAAAGGGATATCCTGAGAAGTTCCAGGTGAGCGGACGAATGATAGGCGGCTGCATGGACTGTCTGGTGAACCTCATAGGAACAAAGTTCGACCGCGTGGGCGAGTTCCTTGAGAGATATAAGGATGACGGCTTTATCTGGTTCATCGAGTCCTGTGACCTGAACGTCATGTCCATAAGGCGTGCGATGTGGCAGATGGACAATGGCGGATGGTTCAAATACTGCAAGGGCTTTATGATCGGAAGACCACTGCAGTTCGGACAGGAGATGATGGGACTTGACCAGTATCAGGCTGTGCTTGGAATCATAGGAAAATATAATGTACCTGTTGTCATGGATGTGGATCTCGGACATCTGTCACCGATGATGCCTGTGGTATGCGGAAGCATGGGCACTCTTACGGTGGACGGACAGGATATGGAGCTTTCCATGGAGATGAAGTAGGGACGGAATATAGAAGATGAATGTGAGAAGTATGTGATGTCATAGTATCAGCCTGATGGAAGTATGAAGTCGATATGTTCCAGAGATGTGGTGCTATAAGGTGTGTATAAGGAAGGAATATGTATATGGAATTTTTAATTATGTTGATCGTGGCGCTGGTCATAAGTGCCATAGGTTTTAAGAGATTTGTGTGGTTCATATCCCTTGGATATGGATTCTCCATAACAGGACTTGGTGTGGCCATGCTCATAATGTTCAGGCATAGCTTAAGTCCTGTGACGGTGATACTCTGCATACTGTGTATGATATACGGATGCAGGCTGGGCGGTTATCTCATGGTCAGGGAGATGAAAAGTGCTTCATATAAGGATACTATGAAGAACGACATCAAGGATGGCTCATCCATGAATCTGATACTCAAGATAGTTATATGGGTAAGCTGTGCATTGCTGTACTTCCTTGAGGTTTCTCCTGCATTCTTCAGGATGAAGCATGGCTCTGAGGTGGATGGTGCTGCTATAGCAGGAACTGTCATCATGGCACTTGGCATCATACTTGAGTCGGCGGCTGATTTTACCAAGAACAGATTCAAGAAGGATCATCCGCATGATTTCTGCAACGTGGGACTATTCAGGATAGTCCGCTGTCCGAACTACTTCGGTGAGGTCATGATCTGGACAGGAATGTTCATATCGGGAGTCACAGCCCTCTCAGGTGCGTTGGAATGGATTGCAGCCATAGCAGGCTGGGTGTGCATAGTTTACATAATGTTTGGTGGCGCAAGGAGACTCGAGCTCAGACAGAACAAGAATTACGGAGATAACCCGGAGTACCAGAAGTATGTGAAGAGCACTCCTATACTCATACCACTGGTTCCGCTCTACAGTGTGGCAAAGTACAAATGGTTGGTTGGATGATATGAGAGGTAATAAAAATAAATACGAAGATTTCCCTATAGGTCTTGCGCTGTTCGATGCCATACCGGTGCTGTGCTTCTCTGCGGCCATGCTGGTGATAGCCGGAAGGTTCAGCAATGTGGTATTTATGATCGGCGCGGTGCTCTGCGCCCTGGCTGGAACATGCAAGGTGGTCTGGAAGATCATCATAGCATCGACAAAAAAAGATATATGGCTGCTTAACAGGCAGATGAGAGTTGTCATGCCGATTGGTTTTGTTCTTATAATAACAGGACTTGTCATCGGAATGGATGCAGATATGTGGAGACAGCTTGGCAGATGTATAATATCATTTCCGGCGGTCATGCTGTTCGCGGTCACATTTGCAGGAATGATCTGCATGGGAGTATTTGCGGCAAAGCTTGACCACACGAAGGTGCGCTCCAACTGGATAGAACAGATCACAAATGCAGTGGCGCAGTTATGCATGCTCATCGGAGTGATAATCTGTGGGTGAATATGCATAAATTGGATTTAAAAAATTAAAAAATACTATTGTGCAAAAAAATATATCGTGCTACACTAAGTGGCAGATATGACAAAGGCATAGACGGAAAGAGTAGTGTGGTGGATGCATCCAGAGAGAGCTGCATATGCGGATCGAACAGAGATCAGAACATATGGTGGAAGCAGCTTATGATATATCACATGAAGACCACTCCCGAGCCGTGCGCGATATAAGCGTCACCGCGTAGCTGCGTTAAAGGCATAATTGAGTTAAAAGTTAAGGTGGAAACGTGCATACGCACCCTTAGATAGATTATATCTAAGGGTGCTTTTTTATTTTACCTTAAAGAAGTAAGAAGGAGAACTGACATGGTAAATTTCAAAGAAGACGAACAGCTTAAGACACTGAATCATTCATGTGCACATCTTATGGCACAGGCTATCAAGCATCTGTATCCACAGGCAAAGTTCTGGGTAGGCCCGGTAGTTGCTGAAGGATTCTACTATGATGTTGATCTCGGCGATGACGTTATCAGAGGAGAGGAAGACCTCGCAGCCATCGAGAAAGAGATGAAGAAGATTGCAAAGAGCGGCAAGAAGATCATCCGCAAGGAGATCACAAAGGCTGAGGCTCTTGAGATGTTCAAGGATGATGAGTACAAGATCGATCTTATAAATGGACTTGAGGACGGAACTATCACATGCTATGAGCAGGGAGATTTCACAGACCTCTGCCGTGGACCTCACGTAGATAATGTAAAGCTTTGCCGTAACTTCAAGCTCATCAGACATTCAGGAGCTTACTGGAAGGGCGACAGCAAGAACAAGGTCCTTCAGAGAATATACGGTGTGTGCTTCCCTACAAAGGAGGAGCTTGAGGAGCATCTTCAGTTACTTGAGGAGGCAAAGGAGAGAGACCACAGAAAGATCGGCAAGGATATGCAGCTCTTCATGGTCGATGACCTCGTAGGACGTGGACTTCCAATGTTCCTTCCAAAGGGATATACAGTATGGCAGGAGCTTGAGAACTACATCAAGCGCAAGGAGAGAAAACTTGGCTATCTCCACGTTATGACACCTTGTGTAGGTACAGTAAACCTCTACAAGACATCAGGTCACTGGGATCACTACAAGGACAACATGTTCCCTGCAATGGAGATGGAGGGTGAGTCATTTGTACTTCGTCCAATGAACTGCCCACACCACATGATGATATATGCAAACAAGATGCATTCATATAAGGATCTCCCTATCAGGATTGCAGAGATCGCACACGACTTCAGATTTGAGGCAAGTGGTACACTCAAGGGTATTGAGAGAGGAAGACACTTCTGTCAGAACGACTCACATATATTTGTTACACCTGATCAGATCGAGGAAGAGTTTGCAGGAGTTGTCAAGCTCATATTCGACACATACAAGGACTTCGGTATCACAGATTACAGATGCGTACTGTCACTCCGTGATCCAGAGGACAAGGTAAAGTATCACGATGACGACGAGATGTGGAACACAGCAGAGAGCGCCCTCAGAAAGGTTCTTGATGACATTGGAATCGAGTACACAGAGGAGATCGGTGAGGCTGCATTCTACGGACCAAAGCTTGATGTAAATGTTAAGCCAGCCGTAGGAAATGAGTACACACTCTCAACATGCCAGCTCGACTTCTGTCTGCCAGCCAAGTTCGATCTGAAGTATATCGACAAGGACGGAGAGAAGAAGACTCCTGTAGTTCTCCACAGAGCTATCCTTGGATCTCTCGACAGATTCATGGCTTACATCCTTGAGGAGACAAAGGGAAATCTCCCAACATGGCTTGCACCTGTACAGGTAAGAGTTATGCCGGTCAAGACAGACAACGAGGATCTCATGGCTTACGCTCACAAGGTTGTTGATGCCCTTGACGACATTGATGTTCGTGTAGAGCTCGACGACAGAGCAGAGAAGCTTGGCTATCGTATGCGTGAGGGCCAGGTTCAGAAGGTTCCATATCTTCTCGTAATCGGATTCAACGAGGCTGAGAACGGAACAGTATCATACAGACTCCACGGTGAGGCTGACACAACAGTCCTTCCACTTGACGAGTTTGTACAGAAGATCGACACAGAGATCAAGACAATGGCTCATAAGTAATAACTAAAATTATACACCACAGATTCACTTACCCTGTCCGAGAGGACAGGGTATTATTTTTTTGTCAACAAATGCATAATGTGAGGAGGGACAGTATATGAGACAGTGGTACAGATTTGTACGTGAGAGTGGCTGCAAACGGGACGATGATTATTTAAGTCATCTTTTTAACGATATTTTCTGTTGGACGAATGAAATATATAAGCTCTGTTATTCACGCCCGGATATGGAGGCTGTGAACGGCGGTAAAATACTCGACATCGAGAATGGTGGTAATAGAATATTGTCATTTGACTATCATATGCAGCTCCTTGTATGCAAGAGAAATGACCGGGAAAAAACAGAAAAGGATAAGAATGAAGATAACAAAGAAAATGATAGAGAGGTGTGGGAGACACTGATAAATGCATCGGCATACGACTTTCCGAATGTCCGGCAGCTCAAGGCGGATATACGGACCATCCTTGATTCAGATATGGAGGATGCCCAGATCGTGAGGAATAATAGCGGAGAGCCATATGAAAAAGTGTTGTGTCTTGGGACGGAGGGGGCATATGTGGAGGATGGATATGTTCTCCGAAGAATAAAGAGATATCCGGAGTGCGACACGCCAGACGGGTATGAGCTGGAGATAGGAACAAATTGTGGTGGGGATTCTGGAATCGCTCATTTTTACCGCCTGACCGGCCTGAACAGGGAAGATATCCTATGTCTGTATACATGCGTTACGAGGTTCATAGAAAATGCTGAGGACTTGTATAATCACCGGCTGAAACTTCGCCGGGATAGAGAAAAGCATAACAAGAGAATTGATGGCGAAGTTCTGATGTGCATGGAGAACAGCTTTGAGCTTGTCACCGAAGGCGAAGAGCTGACCAGTATCCAGTATTGGGATTTTAGAGGCGAAAATCTGACAAAGGAATATAATACGAGGGTTTGGTCTATAGATGGCGATGACAACAGAATTGATCTGGAAAATGGAGAAATGCTGTATATGGATCAGATATATTCAATAGATAAAAAAAGTCCCACCGAGGAGATGCTGTGCATGGGTGTGGAAGAGATAGCCGAGGATTTCTGTGACAGTATACTTGTGAAGACGGTGACGATGCTGGATGATTTTGAAAACATGGAGGTAACAGGGCTCTGTGAAAAATATGGTGAATACATAGAGAACAGGTATTATATGTGCCGAGAGGAACACGGATTTGAGATGCCGGAGGACGTGTTCCCTAGGGATGGTGTAAAGTCGTATGTTGAGGAAGTTGTACGGCTTTTGAAGTCGAAGATATAGAAAATATTGTGACAGCCATCGTTTACACAGACTGTCACAATGTGCATGTTGTATTTTCACCGACATGCAAATGAAATTACAGCATATTCACAATGGCAAATACGCCATACATGGACATGCCGAGACTTCCGATCAGTATTCCGGGAAAATCACAGAATTTCTCCGGATTTATCTTTCTAAGGATCCCCGAATATATCATGAGAGGGATTGGGGTGAGGAGCAGCCACCATGGTGAAAGGCTGAGCCAGATCCGGAACATTCCGATCGCCAGTATGACAGTGGGTACGATGCCGAGAATGTAGAAGTATGTGTGCAGAGGCTTAGTCACTGCGAAGAACATCTCATTTACCGCGTGCTCGGCTGCCGCCATGCTGCTGTCGCTGCTGACTGTCTTATGTACGATCGGTACGAGGCAGAGAAATGCATGGATGAAGAAAGCCCCCAGCATGCAGATGGTTATCAGCACTGTGAAGGTGATGGAGTACCACTTTGGTGCGGTGGCGGAGGCCTGGAGCATCAGTGATATAAGTCCGAGACTGTAGAGCGGAACGCCGATGGCGGCAAGTGATATGGAGGCCCTGAACCTTTGGATATCCATATGAGCCCATGCACTGTTGATTACTTTGTACTCACCAAGTTTCTCGTTGTCCGGACCTTTTTGGTCCAGATACACATCTCCGATGGCGCTGAGTATTCCGCCGATGATTCCGAGTAAACCCAAAATAAAATATAGCATGATATTTCCTCTTTCTGTTAGCCATTGCTAACTATGTATTTGCGTTGTATTATAAATGCAGAAAAATGACTTACAATAAAAAAATAGTCATTAAATAAAGTGCCATTTGATTATTGGGGCAGAAAATATACAGAAAAGAGTGCAGGAGGGAGCGGCGTGCCGAAGATATTCACGGATGAGGACAGGGATAAACTTAAGATATATCTGCTGGAGATTGGATTTGAACTGCTCAGAGAGGGCGGAGTGAAGGCTGTCAACATAGATGAACTTGCCCGCCGGTGCTACATAGCCAAGGGAACATTTTACAATCTGTTCGAGGATAAGTCGCAGTACCTGTATGAGATGAGTCTGCATGAGAGGGCTATTGTGAAGTCCGCTCTGAAGGAGAGACAGAATGAGGATGGATTGCTAACGGCAAATGCCTTTCTTGGATATCTCAGGTGGATGTACCAGGAAAACAGAAATATATTTGCATATATGACGGAGAAGGAGCAGCAGTATTATCTGGCAAAATGGCCGGCAGAATATATAGAGAATCAGGCGAATGACGAGGACACCATGAACATGCTCTGCCATATGATGGCACATCCGAGAGCCGATGCCGACTGGAAGCTTGCGTGTAATCTCATGAAGATGCTTGCATCGTCGATAGCGCTAAAGGATGTGTTCATAGAGGAGGCGTTTCCGGATACGGTGGATTACGTGATAAAGCAGATAGTTGGAATATTGTGTGAGGAGGAACCGCTATGAACGAAGTTCATACTCGGAACCGCAAATATAACAAAAGCATGTATATATGAATCCCGGCTACCCTGCTGGAAATCATATATACATGCTTTTATGTGTTGATAAGATAAATTTAATTTAAATACAGTAAGTATCGGCTGCCTCCGGTCTCTCAGCCACGAGGTCTGCGATGGTGGTGGTGTCCACCACGTCACGGATCGCCTGATCCAGCCTGCGCCACAGTGCGATGGTGGAGCATTTGGCTTCACGGTCACACTGGAATTCGTCTGCATCAAGACATGCAACAGGTGATATGCCGCCTTCGGTGAGCCTTAAAACCATGCCTACCGTTATGTCCTCAGGTGCTTTTCTGAGAAGATAGCCTCCCTGCGGTCCTCTGGTGCTCTTAACCAGTCCGCCGGAGTTCAGAACAGATGTGATCTGCTCAAGGTATTTCTCGGATATTTCCTCCTGTGCTGCAACATCCTTGATGCTCACAGGTTTGTTATCTGTTCTCGCCGCTATGTTTATAAGAAAACGCAGAGCGTAACGTCCCTTTGTGGATACTTTCATATGTAAACCTCCCAAATATTATCGAAAATATAAATCAGATCAAACAGCAGACACAGCGCTAAAATGCTTGTGTTTACTGGCGATTTTCTATCATTTATACGTCTATTATACCATCTGGAAAAAAACAATCAAGATAATTCATAAAAACCTATTGACAAAGTAGGAATTAGGTTGTAATATACAGCTATGCTTAATTCATAGTTTCCAAGTAGGAATTGTGTGAAAAGTAAAAATAATCACATCACAGGCAAGACACGATTAAGTAAAAAATAAAATCGAGAAAGAGGTGTTGATATGTTGGGAAGAACATTTAAACCACAGTACCTTAACGAAGACAGACGAATGTGTTGCAGTGCAGCATGTTGTAATACAGAGATGTGTTGCTGCTAGAATGCAGACAATACAGAAGATAGCAAAAACATAGATCAATATAGTGATAAAAACTATCTGAAATATATATACATAATAGACAGAAAGCATAAAAACAGAGTATAATGTCACATGGAGCTCGCATACAGAACAAGATGAATGAGCAGTGTGCATGACGGATAAAATATTTGAATATAAGGAGAATAAGATCATGGCAAAGAAGACAAGAGCAGAGAGAAATTTAAAGTTTGAGACATTACAGTTACACGTAGGACAGGAGACAGCAGATCCAGTTACAGATGCAAGAGCAGTACCAATCTACCAGACATCATCATTTGTATTCCATAATTCACAGCATGCAGCAGACAGATTCGCACTCAAGGATGCAGGTAACATCTACGGAAGACTTACAAACCCAACAGAGGACGTATTTGAGAGAAGAATCGCAGCCCTCGAGGGTGGTGTTGCAGCGCTGGCAGTTGGTTCAGGTGCAGCAGCAGTAACATATACAATTCAGAACCTTGCACTTGCAGGAGACCATATCGTAGCAGCAAAGAACATCTACGGTGGAACATACAACCTCCTTGCACATACACTCAAGGATTACAACGTAGACACAACATTCGTTGATCCACTTGATCCACAGGCATTTGAGGATGCTATCCAGGAGAACACAAAGGCCCTCTACATCGAGGTTCTTGGAAATCCTAACTCAGAGGTTTCAGATATCGAGACAATCGCAAAGATCGCTCACGCACACAAGATTCCTCTTGTGATCGACAGCACATTTGCAACACCATATCTCGTAAGACCTATCGAGTACGGCGCTGACATCGTAGTTCACTCAGCAACAAAGTTCATCGGTGGACACGGAACAACTATCGGTGGTGTTATCATCGACAGCGGTAACTTCGACTGGAAGGCATCAGGCAAGTTCCCACAGCTCACTGAGCCAAATGAGAGCTACCACGGTGTAAGCTTTGTAGACGCAGCAGGTCCTGCAGCATTTGTCACAAGAATCAGAGCTATCCTTCTCCGTGACACAGGTGCTACGATCTCACCAATCCACTCATGGATATTCCTTCAGGGACTTGAGACACTGTCACTCCGTGTTGAGAGACATGTATCAAATGCACTCAAGGTAGTTGAGTACCTGAACAACCATCCACTTGTTGAGAAGGTAAATCATCCTTCAGTTTCAACAGATCCTGAGCAGCAGAGACTGTACAAGAAGTACTTCCCTAACGGCGGTGGTTCAATCTTCACATTTGAGATCAAGGGCGATGCAGAGACAGCCAAGAAGTTCATCGACAACCTGGAGATATTCTCACTCCTTGCAAATGTCGCTGATGTTAAGTCACTGGCTATCCACCCAGCATCAACAACTCACTCAGAGCTGAATGACGCTGAGCTTATCGATCAGGGAATCAAGCAGAACACTATCAGACTTTCAATAGGTACTGAGAACATAGATGATATCATCGAGGATCTTGACGAGGCATTCAAGGCAATCCAGGAGTAATCGATATAAATAATGAATATAAAACGGCGCTGGTTTTGACGGGCATGTTGAAGCCTGGCGCCGTTTGAAACAGAAGAACAGAATAAATTCAGTAATATCTAAAAATATCAAGAAAGGTAATGGTACAATAACATGAGTAATATATATAAGAGTGCAGCAGAGCTTATAGGTAAGACTCCTCTTCTGGAGCTTTCAAATATAGAGAAGAAGAATGATCTCAAGGCAAATATCCTTGCAAAGCTTGAGTATTTCAACCCAGCAGGAAGTGTTAAGGACAGGATCGCATTCCAGATGATCGAGGATGCAGAGAAGGACGGTACACTCAAGCCGGGCGCAACCATCATTGAGCCTACATCAGGTAACACAGGTATCGGTCTTGCCTCTATAGCAACAGCCAAGGGTTACAAGGCGATCATCGTTATGCCTGAGACCATGAGCGTTGAGAGACGTAACATCATCAAGGCATACGGCGCAGAGATAGTTCTTACAGATGGAACAAAGGGAATGAAGGGAGCCATAGCAAAGGCTGATGAGCTTTCAAAGGAGATCCCTGGCAGCTTTGTAGCTGGACAGTTTGTAAATCCATCAAATCCAAAGGCACACAGACTCACAACAGGTCCAGAGATCTGGGAGGATACAGACGGCAAGGTAGATGTATTTGTAGCTGGTATCGGAACAGGTGGAACGATCACAGGTGTTGGCGAGTATCTGAAGGAGAAGAATCCTGATGTAAAGGTCATCGCAGTTGAGCCAGCCACATCACCAGTTCTCTCAAAGGGTGTTTCAGGTGCACACAAGATACAGGGAATCGGTGCAGGATTTGTCCCTGACACTCTTAACACAAAGGTATATGA
>CAVCCL010000120.1:0-3087 GCA_963600665.1 Bifidobacterium catenulatum
GCGTCCATCCATGTGAGTATTATAGAAGTATTCATGTGGATGGGCGCTTTTTTGTCGTGTTTGGGGATAATGAAGATTTAGAGATTTGATGTTCATGAGCAGGAGGGAAATGTTATGAGCAATATACCAACAATCGATATGGCAGGTACTGGTAGAAATATTATAAAGCTTAGGGAAAATGCAGGTCTGTCTGTAAGAGATCTGCAGGAGATATTCGGATTTGCCACTCCGAATGCAATATATAAGTGGCAGAAGGGTCTGGCTATGCCGACTGTGGACAACCTTATCATACTGGCGGCAATATTCGGTGTGTCCGTGGATGAAATCATCGCGGTGAATATATGTGCGGCTGTGGGGATAAGCGCATAGCAGGATGGGAATTTACAATGTAATAAATTATTTGAGATGACGGACAGATTTTATGTGTGTTCGTCATCTTTTTGTGTAGATGTGGCAATATATGTTGGACGGATATTGAAATATAGATAACCCGGAATTAAGTTTTACATTTTACAACAAAGAATACAAAAAGTTCTTGCCTTGAAGTGAGCTCCAAGTGCTATATTCAATAATGGATGAACGTTGAGCAGTTTATTCGTGGACAATGGTTATAAGACGTGTTTTTTTTTAAGGATTATGAGATACAGATGAGAAAGAGGTGGCAATATGACTATAAAAGAAGTAAGTGAAAAGTTTGATATTACTGCAGATACCCTAAGATACTATGAGAGGGTGGGGCTTATCCCTCCGGTTGCGAGAAATGCCAGTGGCAACAGGGATTACCAGGAGAAGGATCTGGGCTGGGTTGAACACACTGTATGTATGAGAAATGCAGGTGTTCCGATAGAGGCGCTTATAGAGTATGTGAAACTGGTTCAGATGGGCGATGCTACATTTGGCGCAAGGCTTGATCTCCTGCAGGAGCAGTATGATAAGCTTGAGGAGCAGAGAAAGCAGATCGAGGTCACCATGGAGAGACTTCACTACAAGATATCCAAATACGAGGAGGCCGTGAAGACCGGCAAGCTTGTATGGGACAGGAAATTTACCGATTGTGAATGATAGATGCACGATCCGGAGTTTGCATGAATGTAAATGGAATGTCAGATAAATGATCGGGAATGCACTATGTAAAAAATAGGAGGATAAAGGAAAATGTATATTGAAAATATCAACGGACCACAGGATGTGAAGAAGCTTACAATAGATGAGATGAGGACACTTGCAGACGAGATGAGACATGCGCTGCTCATCAGAGCCAGCAAGCACGGCGGACATTTTGGACCGAACTTTGGTATGGTGGAGGCAACTATCGCTTTGCACTATGTATTTGAGTCACCTAAGGATAAGATCGTATACGACGTGTCACATCAGAGCTATCCACATAAGATGCTCACTGGAAGAAAGGATGCGTACCTCTACGAGGAGCACTATGATGATGTGACAGGTTACAGCAATCCACATGAGAGCGAGCACGACTTCTTCACAGTTGGACATACTTCAACATCCATCAGTCTGGCTGCA
The DNA here is from genome assembly GCA_963600665.1 of Bifidobacterium catenulatum. Classification (GTDB taxonomy): domain Bacteria; phylum Bacillota; class Clostridia; order Lachnospirales; family Lachnospiraceae; genus Coprococcus. The sequence goes on from CAVCCL010000120.1 coordinate 1,525, forward strand.
GGTCTTGCAAAGGCAAGGGACCTCCAGGGGGCAGATGGCAATGTGATAGCTGTGATAGGTGATGGTTCACTGTCAGGTGGTGAGGCCCTTGAAGGACTGGATTATGCCAAGGAGCTGGATGGCAACCTCATCATAGTTGTAAATGACAACGATATGTCCATAGCTGAGAACCACGGTGGTCTCTATACCAACCTGAAGCTTCTCAGGGAGACAAAGGGAACGGCAGAGTGCAATCTGTTCCGTGCCATGGGACTTGACTATTATTATGTGCACGAGGGCAATGATGTGGCAGCTCTCATAGACACATTCCAGAAGGTGAAGGATACAAAGAAGCCGGTTGTGGTTCACATCAGAACCCTCAAGGGCAAAGGCTATGCCCCTGCCGAGGAGCACAAGGAGCAGTGGCACTACAACGGACCATTTGACATAGAGACAGGAAAGTCATTATTTGAAGGCGGCGGTGAGGACTATTCAAGCGTGTCCTGTGATTACCTGCTTGACAAGATGAAGAAGGATCCAAAGGTTGTTGCAATCACAGCGGGAACACCGACTGTCATGGGCTTCACAGAGGACAAGAGACGTGAGGCTGGAAAGCAGTTTGTAGATGTGGGAATTGCAGAGGAGACAGCCGTGGCCCTTGCATCGGGAATTGCAGCAGGCGGCGGAAAGCCTGTGTTCGGCGTGTACAGCTCATTTGTGCAGAGGACATTTGACCAGATATCTCAGGATCTCTGTATCAACAACAGCGCGGCAACTATTGTTACATTCATGGGTTCGGTGTACGGAATGAACGACGTGACACATCTGGGATTCCAGGACATCCCTATGCTGTCCAATATTCCTAACCTTGTATATCTTGCGCCGACAACAAAGGAAGAGTACCTTGCAATGCTTGACTGGAGTATAGATCAGAATGAGCATCCGGTGGCTATCAAGCTTCCAGGCGGTGCGATGGTGAGTGGTGGTCCAGTGACGAAGAACTTCGGAGATCTTAATAAATATGAGGTGACACAGAAGGGAAGCAAGGTTGCGATACTCGGTCTTGGAACCTTCTACAGTCTGGCAAATGCTGTAGCAGACGAGATGGAGAGTGAGCTTGGAATTGATGCTACAGTCATCAACCCATACTATATAACAGGACTTGATGAGGAGCTCCTTGAAAGCCTCAAGGCAGATCACTCGATTGTCATCACCATCGAGGATGGTATACTGGATGGTGGATTTGGCGAGAAGATTGCGAGATTCTATGGCAACTCTGATATGAAGGTGCTGAATTATGGTCTTAAGAAGGAATTCCTCGACAGGTATGATGTGGAGGAGGTTCTTAAGGACAATCATCTTGATGCGGAGATGATCGCTGAGGATGTTAAGGGACTGTTGTAAAGTATATGATTATCTATGATAGATATGTTTAATGTGGATAATTTATTAGCAGAAATATAGAGCAGACATAAAATGCCCCATATAATTCTTGAGATTTGATTTCAGAAATTATATGGGGATATTTTATTTGAATGTTTGATTATGATATGATGCCCAGTTCGGTCAGAATAGATATGGCGC
>CAVCCL010000121.1:0-2629 GCA_963600665.1 Bifidobacterium catenulatum
CCTTTCATCTAATTCAATCTATTCTCAATCAAGCCGTAAAAGTTTCTTCTATAAATTGCCATCCCACTTGGAGTGTGATCTGCTTATCAGATCGTATGCCACCGCATCGCCTGACTGTTCAAAATATATAAGACCTGAGAAATGTTCTCTTCCCGCATACTCGACATAGTCATCAACCGATTTCTTCTGTGACTTTCTTATGAGCTCTATCTTGCGTCCCTCACTTCTGAGCTTCATGCCGGCCTTGATAGCCTTGCCCTGATTCTCTATATCATAGAGGATGATCGTGTTTGAATAATCCACATCAATGTCTATATTCTGTCTGTTCATGGCCATTATGAGCTCCTCAACAGTGAAGGCAAAACCGATAGACGGTGCATCCTTTCCAAACTGCTTGAGAAGATTATTGTAACGGCCGCCCTTGACAACAGCGTCACCGGTTCCGTAAGTATATCCGCGGAATATGATTCCTGTATAATAGTTGTATCCGTCAAGCATACCGAGATCAAAGCTTATGTGATCCTGATATCCGTAGCACTCAAGAGCTGCATATACTCTTCTGAGTCTCTTCACAGCCTCAAGTGATGTCTCATTTGACACATATCCCTCTGCCTTGTCAAGCATGGATATTCCGCCGAACAGAGAATCAAATGCAACAAATGCTTTCTTAAGAGAGTCACTTATGTCAAGTGCATCCACATACTCCTCAAGTCCGAAAAAGTTCTTGATATGGATGTACTCTTTTATCTGATCCTCCTCGTCCTCACTGATACCAGATTCAGCAACCAGACCCTTGAAGTAGTCTATCTGGCCTATCTCTATCTGGAAATCACTGATCCCGATCTCGTTGAAGCAGTCGATCACAGTTGCGATTATCTCAGCGTCAGCAGCGGATGAATCGTCATTTACAAGCTCGGCACCTATCTGTGTGACCTCCTTGAGCTTACCCTGAAGCTTGAGTGTATTGGTATAGGTATTACCCGTATAGCAAAGTCTGACCGGAAGTTCCTCATCTGCATAATACTTTGCAACACATCTCGCAATAGAAGGTGTTATATCCGGTCTGAGCACCAGAGTATTGTTGTCCCTGTCAAAGAACTTGTACATCTCATTGGATGGTGCTGAACCCTTATCTCTGTTAAATATATCAAAAAACTCAAATGTAGGTGTCTCTATATCGTGATAGCTGTATAACTCCAGAATATGATGGAGCTCATGCATAACCTTTCTCTTCTTCTTACATTCTACATCGTAGGTGTCTCTCACTCCATCCGGGGTCTGTAACAGTTTGTCCTGCATAATCATATCTCCTTGTCAATTAAACTTTGACACGCTTCGCGTGCTTTGTTTTACTTTATCACATTAAAGTGATAATTTGCTACTTTGATAGCATGTCAACGTGCACATTATATTAAAGCGGATTGTATTTGTCAACCTCTATCATCAAGATCCCTGCTTAAAGGTTCAAGATAATGCACCAATGCACCACCCTTGGCTCTTATAAAGAAAGCGGGATCCAGCTCATTGTACTTGAAGTTGTTGGCATGTCCATTCTGGACTCTCTCAAGATATCCCTTAAGCTCCTCGAATCTCATATAATACAGTTCATTTCGTCCCGAGAACATAATGATCAGAAAGCTTACACCGTTCTGTCTCTCGAAATCCTCCATGAACCTTATCTGATGCTCATGAATGTTACGCATTGTAAATGTATCAGTGGCACATTCCTTCGCATCGAAACATACCGGAACTCCCTGGACAACACCTATATAGTCGACGGTTGAATCCTTCTCGAAATATGCCAGAGTGATCTGGCTGCTGTCCTTGTCAATCTTTATCGGCGTGATAGGTGTCGGGATCTTCTGGACCAGCGCAAGGTTCTTCTGTCTGTAATATTCATTTGTGTGGTTTATCATATCCTCCAGTGTGGAGCCACGAAGTCCTCGCGAATTCCATGTAGCCATCTATTCAAACAAATCCTTTTCTATTCTTTTATACATATCAGGCTTGAAAGCCGAAAAACTCTTGCCAGTCAGATAGTCCAGTCCACCGACAACATCGGTAAACTCCACCTCGCCGCAGTGCAGAAGCTGGTTTCTAAGCTTGTATGTCTGTCTGAAATGTATGTTTGTCTCCCTGTCACCATACTTCTGGTCACCGATCACCGGATACCCCATGTGCTGGAGCTGTGCCCTTATCTGGTGGGTCTTACCCGTTATGAGCTTTACCTTAAGCTCTGTATATTTTCCATTTGTTCTGACCGGCTGGAATATGGTATGGATCTTATCATAGCCCAAGTCCCCGGCAGCCCTGCGTATCTCCTCCACGCTGTCACGTATTGTCACAGTGTTCTTCTTTTCATCCTTTACTAGATATGCCGTAACATCCTGGGTCTCTGTCATATTGCCCTTGACTATGGTGTAGTAATATTTGTCTATGCGTCTCTCCCTTATGATCCTCGAAAGCTCCTGGCTTCCCATAAGTGACACTCCACACAGAACAAGGCCGGAGGTATTCCTGTCCAGCCTGTTGCATATAGAAGGCTTGAAGGTTCTGAGCTGAGTCTCAGTTATATACTCATTGTCAAGCAGATAATCGATGACACTCTCATTGATCGAGTATTCGTCCT
>CAVCCL010000122.1:0-8158 GCA_963600665.1 Bifidobacterium catenulatum
GTGTGTACATAAACATTACCGGAAAGCTGTCGATAAAAAAGCCACCGCGTTGTATAGCCATATATACACATACAAGATCAAATACTACAGTGATGGCACCCATGCACATTATACTGAGACAGGTGAGCCGGAGATCAAGTTCCTGATCGATATCGGCATCCGGTTTATACATGGACAGATCTGGTGCCAGCTTGAAAGAGTTCTTTCTTATTATATATTTCTTTGCAGAATTGCTATCCGGATTAATGCAGTATTCCCAGCAATATATCCGAAATCTTAAAACCTTATATCCGGCCCTGGAATAGAACAGGTATATGAAGAAACATATAATTCCTCCACATATCAGAGTTGCAAAAAACATACTTATTAAAAATTCAATAAGTTCCATAATTTCCTCCACAATTATAAATTAAAATCCCCATAAATAATTATAGAAAACAAGGCACATGTCGTCAAACATAAAAAGTTTAACAAAATTGCTGTTTATAGTTGAAAAAAATAAGAGACAAGTATATTATAGGTGACATGCTACTTTACAGGTGACAAGACAGTAGACACGACAGCAGATGCCCCATGTAAATATCTGCTGTCACCCCCATAACACAAAAGGAGAAAAATGATGGAAAAGGTAAAAGGATTCTTGAAGAAGAAGGACATCGTGTTCAGTGTAAAGAGATACGGAATAGATGCCCTGGGTGCCATGGCACAGGGATTGTTCTGTACTCTGCTTATCGGAACTATCCTGAACACACTTGGCAATCAGTTTGGTGTGCCATTTCTCAAAGCGGTTGTTGCAACCGTGAATGGAACAGATTATACAGTTGGAGGTCTCGCTTCTGCTATGGCAGGACCGGCGATGGCGGTGGCTATAGGATATGCCCTTAAGGCTCCGCAGCTTGTATTGTTTTCACTGATAACAGTTGGATTTGCGGCAAATGCCTTGGGCGGTGCAGGCGGTCCTCTGGCAGTTTATTTTATTGCGGTTATCGCAACTGAGCTTGGAAAGGTTGTCTCAAAGGAGACAAAGATAGATATACTGGTGACACCTCTGGTGACCATCGGAAGTGGTGTGGCTGTGTCTGCACTTCTTGCACCTACACTGGGTGCCATAGCCATGAAGGTCGGAGACCTCATCATGCTGGCCACAAATCTTCAGCCATTCTGGATGGGTATTGCCGTATCAGTTCTCGTCGGTGTGGCTCTTACACTTCCTATATCATCTGCTGCTATATGTGCTGCATTCGGACTTACAGGACTGGCCGGCGGTGCTGCTGTGGCGGGCTGCTGTGCACAGATGGTTGGATTTGCTGTTATGTCATTCAGAGAGAATAAGTGGGGCGGACTGGTTTCACAGGGAATCGGAACATCCATGCTCCAGATGGGTAACATCATCAAGAACCCAAGAATCTGGATCGCACCTATAGTTACATCTGCAATCACAGGACCTCTTGCAACATGTCTGTTCAAGCTTCAGATGAACGGAACTCCTGTATCATCAGGTATGGGTACATGCGGTCTGGTAGGACAGATCGGAGTATACACAGGCTGGATGAATGATATCGAGGCGGGAACCAAGTCAGCAGTTACAGCTATGGACTGGGTTGGACTTATACTCATCTCATTTGTACTTCCTGCAGTTCTCTGCCCACTCATCAACATGGTGGTGAGAAAGCTCGGCTGGGTTAAGGATGGAGATATGACTTTATCATAAAGACTGGCTGAAATCCGGTGGAAGAAAATTATCTCCAAATTGTCTCCATCAGGCAGATTACAACAGAAAAGATACAATATTTTCGCAAATAAGATTGAAATTGGCTCGAAAGATACAAATTTACAGATTTTGTGTCTTTTGGGCCTTTTTATATGGAAAAAGAGATAATATTTTCCTGAAAGGGATAATTAAAAGGAAAAAAGATACAAAATATATGGTGCTTGATTTGTGGAGTGAAAATACAGCAAAAATGAGCAGACGATAGAAAAATCAAGAATACAAAAAAGTCCTTGCCTTGAAGTGAACTCCAAAGAGTATTATTAGATATGTCAGAGAAACAGTCCCTGACGTTTTTCGAAAATATGGTAGTTAAAACAGATAGGAGGACGCTTTAATGAAGAAATTAGGAGCATTTTTAGTGTGTGCTGTTATGGCTTTTGGACTTGTTGGATGCGAAAGTGGCGACAGCACAGAAAGTAAAAGTACCACACAGGCAGAAACTCAGACAGAGATTGTTACGGATGCGGTCAATGAGGCTGATACAAGCATAGACAACGCTGACTCTACGGTATCAGAGGAGCAGACCAGCGAGGAAAGCAGCGCTGATGAGGCAGACAATGTTGACACAGAGACAGGTAAGACTCTGGTGATCTATTTTTCAGCAACTGGAAATACAAAGGATGCTGCGGAATATATAGCGGCTGAGACAGGAGCAGATATATTTGAGATCACCCCGGCCCAGGAGTATACATCGGATGATCTGAACTACAATGATGACAGCAGCAGGGTATCAAAGGAACACAATGACGAAAGCCTCAGGGATGTGGAGCTTACAACCACTGAAGTTCCTGGCTGGGAATCGTATGATACGGTATTTGTAGGTTATCCTATATGGTGGGGAACGTCTGCATGGCCGGTGGATTCATTTGTCAAGGCAAATGACTTCACTGGCAAGACTGTGTATCCGTTCTGTACATCGGCGAGCTCGGGACTGGGAAGCAGTGCAGATGATCTGGCTTCTGAGGCAGGAAGCGGAGACTGGAAGGATGGTCAGAGATTCTCATCAGGTGTGACACAGCAGGATGTGGCCGACTGGATAAGCGGGCTCGGACTTGGACAGTAATGTGTCAGATAAGTAACTGAACAGAAGTAATAAACATAGCTGGAAATAATTTGAAATTGAAATAAAAAGAAACAGGAGGACATAAAAATGTTAAAAGAAACTTACACACTTAACAATGGAGTAGCAATTCCAAAGCTTGGACTTGGAACATGGTTTATCGATGACGATAAGGTAGCAGATGCCGTGAAGGAGGCTGTGAAGATAGGTTACAGACATATTGACACTGCACAGGCATACGGCAATGAGCGTGGAGTAGGCGAGGGTGTTAGAACCTGTGGTATTCCAAGAGAAGAGCTGTTCGTGGTCTCAAAGGTTGCAGCAGAGCATAAGACTTACGAGGAGGCCAAGGCAGGAATCGATGGAACACTTGAGAAGATGGGACTTGATTATCTCGATATGATGATCATTCACAGCCCACAGCCCTGGATAAAGGTAAATCAGAGCGACGACAGATACGTGGAAGGCAACAGAGCTGCGTGGAGAGCACTTGAGGAAGCGTACAAGGAAGGCAAGCTCAAGGCTATTGGTATATCCAATTTCCAGATCGGTGACATCGAGAGCCTTATGGAGACTGCTGAGATCAAGCCTATGGTCAACCAGATACTTCTTCACATCAGCAATACTCCGATCGAGCTTGTTGAATACTGCCAGAAAAACGATATACTTGTTGAGGCTTATTCACCTATTGCACATGGTGAGATCCTCAACCAGCCTGAGATCAAGGCTATGGCGGACAAGTATGGTGTGACTGTTCCACAGCTCTGCATCAGATATACTATCCAGCTTGGAGCAATTTCACTGCCAAAGACCGGCAATCCAGAGCACATGAAGAGCAATGCAGAGGTCGATTTCGAGATAAGTGCAGAAGATATGAAGGCTCTTAAGAATTTCAAGAAGATCGAGAGCTATGGCGCAAGCAGTGGATTCCCTGTATATGGTGGACGTATATAATAAAGAAAAATTCACAGCTATAGTGGACAGCCGTCAGTTTTGAGTAGTTTGCAATCATAAATATCTTGCATAATATAATAGTTACCTTATAATAGAGATGTTGCTAATTTTATACATTTAGGAGGAAATGGACAATATGAAAAAGGGAACAAGTTATATTGTAGTGGCTGCAATGATGATGGGATTGATGCTGACAGGCTGTGGGGGCAATGACAATTCTGTAACTAAGGCTACAACTGAAGCTGAGACAGAAGCAGCAATTGATGATGAGGACACGACAGATGAGACCGATGATACATTTGAGGATGACACAGAATACTCATTTGAGGAAGACACAGAGGATACTTCAGATGACAGCGATGAGGCTGAGGTGGATTCTTCATTGGTAGGTCTGTACACAGAGAATGGTTATCAGAATGAATATTTTGGTTTCCAGCTCACTCTTGATGAAAATTACACCATTTATACAAGAGGAAGTGCTACAAGTGTAAGCGATATCAGTGAGGTTGTGGATGATTCCAATAGTGAAGAGGCAATAAGTACAGCTATGGAAAATGTTGATAATGTGTTGGCATCCAATACCAGCTATGACTTTTATGCAAATGACGGTACACATTTTATCCAGATCAGAATTAAGTCCCCTAAGGGTGGCGGAAACATTGGATATGATACATGGGCTGATGAAAAGTCCATAGTGGAGGCTGGATGCAAGGATCTTGAGGATTCCGTAAAGACAACAGCATCACAGGCTGGTATTACAGTTGATGATGTGGAGACAGATTATTCTGAGTGTGAGATCTTTGGAGAGAAGCATTACATGGCTATAGCAAAGACAAAGCTTCAGGATCAGGATTATGTTCTTGTAAATGTGGTGGTCAGATCGGCTGATGGAAAGTATGCGGCTACTATAGTTATTGAGACTCTCGGTGATGCAAATTACCAGGATGTCATAGACAACTGCTTCAGTCCATTATAAATTTTTGAACTTTACTTTTTCAAAAACAGAAAGTATAATACACATCGAAAGCGAGTGGCAAAGATTGCGTAAATCCAGTTTTGTCACTCGCTTTTTATGTGTATATATAATAATTTTTTAGTGTGTAGCTATTCAGCGTAAGTCCAACTAACTTAGGCGGTAGCTGCATTTTTTTGTTCAGGGAAAGGAGTTTGAAGAGTGGAAGAAAAGGATAAGAACAAAGAGGAAAGCAGAGAGAAAAATAAGATGAAGGATATGCCTGTTGGAAAACTGATGATCCAGATGGGTATTCCTATGATTCTTTCCATGGCACTTCAGGCGGTGTACAACATCGTGGACAGTGCATTTGTGGGAAATATGAAGGTGGGAAGTGAGGCCGCATTAAATGCTCTCACGCTGGTGTTCCCGGTACAGATGCTCATGGTTGCTCTGGGCATAGGTACGGGAGTCGGCACAAATGCATTCATCGCGAGAACCCTTGGTCAGGGTGACAAGGAGAGGGCTGCCAAGGTAGCTGGCAACAGTCTGTTTCTTGGTGCTGTGATATATGTGGTGTGTCTGATATTTGGAATATTTGGAGTGAGGGCTTACATAGTCTCACAGACAATGGATGCGCAGGTCACGGAGATGGCGGTGGATTATCTCAGAATATGCTGTGTGTATTCATTTGGTATAGTATTCTTCTCGCTTTTTGAGAAGCTGCTCCAGGCGACAGGAAGATCAATGTATTCGACCATAGGCCAGGTGATGGGAGCAGTCATAAACATTATACTTGATCCGCTTCTCATATACGGAGTGGGACCATTTCCTGAGATGGGAGTCAGGGGAGCCGCCTATGCGACTATTATAGGACAGATAGCGTCTGCAGCTTTGCTGTGTGTGTTCCATCTGAGACTGAATAAGGAATTTGAACATGGATGTGCGTACATGAAACCTGACTGGGGGATCATCCGGGGAATATATGCCATAGGACTTCCAGCCATCATAGCACAGGCACTTATGTCCATCATGGTATATGCGCTGAATCTCATTCTCAAGTTTAACCAGTCGGCGCAGACCGCATATGGCCTGTTCTACAAGGTTCAGCAGTTTGTGCTGTTTCTTGCATTTGGACTCAGGGATGCGATTACCCCGATCACGGCGTACAGCTATGGAATGGGTGACAGAAAGAGGATAAATGATGCGATAAAATATGGAATAATCTATACGATAGTGTTGATGCTGTTTGGAATGGCTGTGACAGAGCTGTTCCCCGCTGCATTTGCCGGACTTTTCAATGCGGGACAGTCCAGGGCGTATTTTATAGATGCCATGAGGATAATCTCCATAAGCTTCTTATTTGCCGGGGTAAATGTAGCATTTCAGGGAATATATCAGGCCCTTGAGGGCGGTGTGGAATCGCTTGTGATATCGCTGCTCAGACAGTTGATAATCATCCTGCCGCTTGCCGGAGCATTTGCGGCTCTGGTCAGAGGCGGTCAGGCGGATGTATCACTGATATGGTGGGCGTTCCCGATCACGGAGATCGTGTCGTGCGTGGTGGGAGTTGTGCTGCTGAAAAGAAAAATGAGGAGGGTTACTTCTTCCCTGCGCCCTTCATCATTGACTTAAATGTCAGTAGGAATGTCGCACCGCATGAGAACGCAGACACGATGTCGCTGATAGGCTCGGCGTAGTAAATGCTCATGACCGAGTGAGTGCAGTATGGAAGGATGATCGCGAGCGGGATTATCAGTATGACCTTTCTCAGCAGTGCAAATATAAGGGATTTGCCTGCCTGTCCCATGGATATGAATGACTGCTGACATCCGTTCTGTATACCGAAGAACATCATTCCAAATATGTATATCGGGAGAACCTTTGCGCAGAGTTCTCTAAGGGCCTCGTCTGAGGTAAATATTCCGGCTGCCACGGATGGGAACAAGAATGCAGCACCAGCCAGGACAAATGATACGATGATGGACATGGTTATCAGTATGGTACATGTCTTCTTCACTCTGTCTACGTTGCCCTTGCCGTAGTTGTAGCTGGTGATTGGCTGGACTCCCTGGGAGAATCCGCTCATCGGGATAAATATCATCTGCATGATGCTCTGAAGTATGGTGAATGATCCCACATACAGGTCATCGCCGTACTTCTGAAGGCCATGTGTGAACACGATGGTTATAAGGCTCTCAGTGACCTGCATGATAAAAGGTGACACTCCGAGGGCTGCGATGGACAGGATCAATTTGCCCTGTGGACGCATCATCTGCGCTGATATGCGAAGGCTTGCCTTGTCGGATGTCAGGAATCTGATCACCCATGCCGCGCTTATCGCCTGGGATATGATGGTTGCTATGGCAGCACCCTTGATGCCAAGGCCCAGTGCAAATATGAATATAGGATCAAGAATGATGTTGCATATAGCGCCTATGAGTACCGAGGCCATGGCTGTCTTGGCCTGTCCCTGGGCTGTGATAAATGTGTTCAGTCCGGTGGTGATCATGACAAATATCGTGCCTATAAGGTAGATGCTAAGATAGTCATTTGCATGTGGATAGGTGGCATCGCTGGCTCCGAAGAAATACAGAAGCGGTTTCTTCAATGCGTAGATGGCAGCCATAACTATAATTGTAAATATGATGAGCAGGGTTACGCCATTTGACAGGATGCGCTGTGCTTTGTCCCTGTCTCCCTTGCCAAGCGCGATGGAAGCCAGAGGAGCTCCGCCCGCACCCACGAACACGCTGAACGCGCTCACAAGTGTGATGATCGGGAGACACAGTCCGATTCCGGTGAGGGACGCTGCTCCCACCTCAGGGATGTGTCCTATGTATATTCTGTCCACTATGTTATATAAGAGGTTGATGAGCTGCGCCACAAATGTCGGTATGCCCATGGAGAGCATAAGTTTAAATATCGGTGCTGTGCCCATTCTCTCTTCGGAATTTGAAGAAATTGTACTTGTGTTCATAACTGCTCCTTAATGTTGATAACTTTCCGAATTCTGCGGAAAACGTTATGTGTTCTTTATTATAATGCCTAATGTATAGAATATTTCAGTTGGATGGGGTAGTCAATCCGCAAATAATAAAGAAAGTATAAAATAAATGCTAAGTGGAAAAAGTCTAGTAAATATGCGGGAAACAGTAAAAAGCAAGTGAAAATATGACAGAAACTTGAAAATTTAATCTTGACAAATTTACTAGGAAAGCGCATTATAGTTACAGAAATAAGATAAACCGTTGATCAAGAGGAGTAGCGGCATAGAACATGTTCAGAGAGTTGCAGGTGGTGTGATTGCAGCGATGGGAGTGCAGGTGAATGGACTTGTGAGGGCGAACCGAAAGATTTGAGGATCAAGTAGGGGAGACGGAGACCTACCGTTATAACAGGTACATATATGGTTGTATAT
>CAVCCL010000123.1:0-4625 GCA_963600665.1 Bifidobacterium catenulatum
GCATATATATGATCATAAAAGGGCCTATGGCAAAGCCAAAGTACAGATCATATAAAAATCCGCAGAAAAATCCCACCAGCATTCCCTCTTTTCGTCCTCTCATAAGTCCAAAGGACACCGTGAGGATGAGCATCAGATTGGGAGTCGCACCCGCAACTGAAATATATGGAAAAAGTGCTGACTGAAGCACAAAACATATTATGATTAATAATCCAAGTGTGATAACTCTTCTCAATGTCTGTTTAACCTCTTTACTTCTACTCCGAAACAGTTTTCTTGGTCTGGAGGACTATGAGTACCTCCTGTATCTTTGAAAAATCACATGCCGGAGTGATATATGCAGTCTTTGTAAGATTGTTGGAATCTTCCTCTATTTTTGTTACATACCCTATGTTAATTCCCGACAGATATTTGCTTGACACATAGGATGTGACGACCTGATCGCCGACTCCAACCTCCGCGTCTTTGTCAATGTTTTCAGCGATAAGATAGCCATTCTCATAATTGCTGGCACTTCCCTCAACATTACAAATAGCCTCTGATGGTAATATCATTCCGTTTACATTTGATGTATCGTCGATGATGGCTCTTACCTTGGCATAATCCTTTCCGGCCTCTGTGACTATTCCGCACAGGCCGTTCCCATACATGACATTGCAGCCCTCGACAACACCGTCATCTGTTCCCTTGTCGACATAGAACACCTGAAACCATCCGCCTGTATCCTTTGATATGACCCTGGCAGCAGTCTTCTTATAATCAGAATACTGGAGATCAAGCTCATAAAGTGCCTGAAGACGTTCGAGTTCATATGAATTCTGCTGGTACTGTGCCACCTGCTTCTGACTCTGTTCAAGTTGATCCTTGAGTGTCTCATTCTCCTTTAACAGTGCGTCGTAATTCTGGAATGCCTCAGTCTTGCTCTGAACCCATCTGCCTATGGTATTTACCCCTTTCTGCATGGGCTGGACAAATATGTTGGTGAAATTCCTCACCGGTGCAAATATCCCTCCTGCAAAGAGAGATACAAGCATGAGCACAACGCAAAAGCCTGTGAGTCCAAGCAAAAAATATCTCGGTGTGATCTCTATTCTTTTTCTGTTCCTGTTTCGTCTTCGTTTCATTATAAAATACCTCGCTCAGCTAAGCTGACATAGCAGTTATTCCCTAAAATAATATGATCTGAAAGCTCTATCCCTATCAGTTCCCCGGCTCTGTCCATCTCTCTGGTGATATCTATATCCTGGCTGCTCGGAGTCGGATCGCCGGATGGGTGGTTATGCACAAGTATGATATAGACAGCATCGTATCTGAGTGCCTCCACAAACACCTCCCTCGGAGATAACATCGAACTGTTCACTGTTCCCTCTGAAATGCGGACATCCTTTATGAGCTTATGCTTCGCATCAAACATGAGTAGATACACGTATTCCTTTTCGAGATATCTTGTGTTCTCCATGAAATAATCCGCAATGCTCTGTGGGGACTGGAACGACAAAAACGGCTTAAACGAAGCCCTGGCCATCCTCCTGGATATCTCAGCCAGACATTTCATCTGTATCGCTTTTACCTTTCCAACTCCGCTTATCTCTTCAAGTTCACTCACAGTCAGGTAATTAAGCCCCACTATCCCCTTGTGGACCGGATGGGCATCCAGTATCCTGTAGGCTGTGGACAGCGCATTTGCCTTCCTGCTTCCGGTTCTGAGGATGACTGCCAGAAGTTCAGCATCTGTGAGAACCTCAACTCCATACTTAAAGCTCTTCTCATACGGTCTCTCAGTCTCCGACATTTCTTTCATGGAAACCGAAAGCCCTCCTGCAAAATTCTCTTTGCAATAATTTCTATCCATATTTCCTCCTTCCGCCTCTCCAAGCTTCAGAGAAAATTTTATATGGCCGACTAATTAATCTACCATACTATAAGGTTTTTTTCTACCATTTTCTGTAATGACATTATTATGCCGTACTTGGCATGGGGATATGTAAGTCCCCCCTGAAAATATACCGCATAAGGTGGGCGCATAGGTGCATCCGCTGAGAGCTCAATGGATGAACCCGACACAAATGCTCCAGCGGCCATGATGACCGGTGAATCATAGCCCGGCATGTCCCAAGGCTCAGGTCTTACATAACTGTCGACCGGCGCAGCAGCCTGAATTCCCTCACAGAATGCCACGACCCTCTCAGGAGTCTGAAGCTCAACTGCCTGAATAATATCGTATCTGTCCTCTGTGCTGTCAGGAACAGCCTTAAAGCCCAGTCCCTCGTATACATTTGCCGCAAATATCGCACCCTTAAGTGCACTTGCAGTAACAGTAGGCGCCATAAAAAGCCCCTGGGTGAGAGCCTTTGTATTGCCAAGTGAGGCTCCAACCTCCTTGCCAAGCCCCGGAGTCGTGAGTCTGTATGACGCATTCTCCACATACTCCTTCTTTCCGCATATATAACCGCCGATCGGTGCAAGTCCGCCGCCCGGATTCTTGATAAGAGAACCGACCACAAGATCAGCCCCCACATCCGACGGCTCTATATCCTGTACGAATTCTCCGTAACAGTTGTCTACCATACATATGATGTCAGGATTTACACTCTTGACCGCCTTTATGGCCTCGCCGATCTGCTGTACAGACAGCGTCTTTCTGACCGCATAGCCCTTGGATCTCTGTATCTCCACAAGCCTTGTGCGGCTATTGATCGCATTCTTTATTCCGTCGATATCGAAGTCTCCATTCGGCAGCAGATCCACCTGGGCATAAGTGACACCATACTCTGCAAGTGAGCCCCTTGACTCCCTGATACCAATGATCTCATCCAGTGTGTCGTACGGCTTTCCCGCTATGGCAAGGATCTCATCTCCCGGGCGGAGATTACCGAACATGGCCGTGCAGAGTGCATGGGTTCCACACACTATCTGTGTCCTTACAAGGGCATCTTCCGTGTGAAATACATCTGCATATATCCTCTCAAGAGCATCTCTTCCGTCATCCGTATAGCCGTAGCCCGAAGATCCGGCAAAATGTGCCTCGGACAATCTATTGTCCTGCATGGCCTTAAGGACCTTGAGCTGGTTGAGCTCACTCACGGCATCGATGGCTGCAAATCTATCCTTAAGTTTCTCCTCCACGCTATTGCAGTATTCAAACACCTTTTCATCCACATTCAGTGATCTGTAGTAATCCTTTAACATATCTTTCATTTCTATATAATCTCCTTTTCGCGAAGCCTGTCCAGCATAAATGACAATATTTCAGACTCGCTGTCGTACTCACTTTTATCAACCCAGGTCACATGTTTTTCCCTCTTGAACCATGTGATCTGTCTCTTGGCAAAATGCCTTGTATCTCTCTTTAGCGTATATACTGCCTCATCCAGAGTGCATCTGCCCTGAATATAATCGATTATCTCCTTGTAGCCAAGCCCCTGCATGGACACCAGCTCCCTGCTGTAACCCTCGCTCACAAGCAGTTTTACCTCGTCCAGAAGCCCTGCCTCAAGCATGATATCTATCCGTCTGTCTATTCTATCATATAATTTCTGTCTGTCATCATTTAACACAAAATATTCAAAATTATATGGTGACTCCTTCTGGGACTCCGTCTCATTGTGCTCAGATATCTTCATGCCCGTCTTTTTGTAAAATTCCAGAGCCCGGATCACTCTCTTAACATTGTTCTCATGTATTTTTTCGGCGGATTCAGGATCGACCTCTGCAAGCATATCATGAAGAAATGCGTTGCCGTGGGTATCTGCAAGATTCTGCAGCTTTTCCCTGTATGACATATCGTTGTCATTTTCCTCAAAATCAATATCGTATAAAAGTGCCTGGATATAGAAACCGGTACCGCCTACTATGATAGGTATTCTCCCGCGGGAATAAATATCCTTCATAGCGCGGAGCGCATACTTCTTGAAAAGTACAACGTTGAACTCTTCTGCCGGATCAAGAATATCGATCAGGTGGTGTCTCACTCCCTGCATCTCATCGGGCTCTATCTTCGCCGTTCCTATATTCATCTTTCTGTATACCTGCATGGAATCAGCGGATATGATCTCGCCGTCCACCGCCTTCGCCAGCCCTATGGACAGAGCCGTCTTGCCGACAGCCGTGGGGCCGGTGAGGATTATCAGTGGTTTCATATTCTTATCCATCCTGTTATCTCCTACACTATTCGCTTAAACTTCTTCTCAATCTCCGCCTCCGTCATGGATATGACAGTCGGACGTCCATGAGGACATGTGTATGGATTTTCAAGCTTTAATAGCTGATCTATAAGTGCGTCAGCCTCCTTGAAGCTTATCTCCGTGTTACCCTTTATCGCAGTTTTGCACGCCATGGTGGAAAGCTTGTGTATAAATGTATCTATGGTCACCTTTTTAGCACTGCTGCTGGCATCCGCTATGAAGTCTATGAAAAGCTCTCTGCCATCAAGGCCAAACAAGTTGTCAGGAACAGCGTTCAGCTTGAACTCCCTGCCTCCGAAGTTCTCTATCTGATATCCGAGTGCCTCGAACATCTCCATATTTTCATGAAGAAACTCTATCTCTGCGGCGCTGAGTGTAACAACCGCTGGAGGCATAAGATACTGTGAATATATCTTCTTATTCTTGTAATTCTCCATGAGC
>CAVCCL010000124.1:0-18370 GCA_963600665.1 Bifidobacterium catenulatum
CTTGTATACACTCAGCTCCGACTTTGCCTTTTCTGAGAAAGTCGCACCTGTCTCATTCATCTTCCTGCATATATCCGCTATGGTTATGGCGTGATCAGACATCCTCTCAAGGTCACCTATGACATGAAGTCCGATAGATACCTTCTGGCTGTCCTCATGAGAGAGCTCCTTGCTGCTGAGCTTTACCATATAAGAACCGACCTCATCCTCATAGGTATCTATGATGCCCTCAAGATCCTCGACCTTGTCCCTGACCGCTTCATCATAATTATCAACCAGAGACAGAGCCATATCAATACTGTTCTTTGAGAGCTGCGCCATATATTTTACGACCTCTATGCAGTGTCCAACTGCAAATGCCGGCTTTTCAAGGAATCTGACATCCAGACGCTTCAGCATCTCCAGCTCTGCAGGAGTATTCTTCTCCACCTCATCCTTATCTCTGACAGTGAGTGTTGCAAGCTTCTCAAGTCCGCCTGAGAATGGAAGCAGAAGAAGTGTAGCTGCTATGTTGAACACACTGTGCACAACTGCTATACCGGCCGCATTTGCAGAATCATTCAGGAACTGGAAATGTACAAACGAATTGACTGTATAGAACACCACCATGAACACAACTGTTCCTATGATGTTGAAGTACAGATGTACAAATGCTGCTCTCTTGGCATTCTTCTTTGTTCCAATACATGATATAAGCGCCGTTACACAGGTTCCTATGTTCTGACCCATGATGATAGGGATCGCCGTTCCAAATGATACCGCCCCGGTTGCACATAACGCCTGAAGTATACCTACAGATGCCGATGAGCTCTGAATGATTGCTGTTATGAGCATTCCCACAAGCATTCCGAGGAACGGATTGGAGAACATGGTGAGTATATTCGTAAATTCCGGCACTTCCTTAAGTGGAGCAACCGCACCGCTCATCATCTCCATACCGAACATGAGCACTGTAAATCCAAGAAGTATTCCGCCTATATCGTGCTTCTTTTCAGACTTGGTGAACATGAGGAATATTATTCCTATTACTGCGAGTATAGGTGAAAAGGATGAGGGTTTCAACATATTAATAAATATATTGTCACTCTGTATTCCTGTAAGACTGAGTATCCAGGATGTAACTGTTGTTCCTATGTTTGCACCCATGATGATACCCACAGCCTGTCTCAGCTTCATGATACCAGAGTTTACAAGTCCAACCACCATAACTGTGGTGGCCGATGATGACTGGATGACACCTGTCACCGCCGCCCCCAGCAGAACGCCTCTTATCGGTGTGGACGTGAGCTTTTCCAGTATCTTCTCCAGCTTACCGCCCGCCGTCTTGGCAAGCCCGTCTCCCATGACGTTCATTCCATACAGGAACATTGCAAGTCCGCCCAGAAGGGATAACACATTGAAAATATCCATATCTTTTGTCTCCTTATTACATTCCAATTGCTTCTGTATAAGGACTTGTATACACAATATCCCTTTTACAGCGTCTGTTTTTATCAGAGTCTATTGTAAAAGGGATATGTAAAATGCGTGACAGGCATATGTAAAATCTGTGTAAATTTAAAATCTGTGTAAAATCTCAGCAAATTTTCATTTAAGGTTTTATATAATTCCAGTCCGTCTTATATAATTTATCTGCCGCCCAGAGGCTCATTTATGAGCAGATATACTGCACTTCCAAGCATTCCGACCAGGAACATGCCGTAGCCGCCACATATGAACATCAGCTTTGCAAATGAAACTGCTCCAAGTACAGGGATCATGTGAAGCAGCAATGCTACAACACATCCTGCAAGTCCGCATACCACCATGCTGACCGCTATGAAAAGTTTCATATTACCTATACCTGTTCTGTGTGACAGTTCATTTATCTTCGTACATACCCACTTCATAGAAATCACCTCTTTTCATTTTAATTACCCTATGTAAGATATGTCCGGTCTGTTACATATTTCGCAGACATCAGTCAACGTGCTCTCCTGTTATTGAGAAGAGAACCCACTCTGATATATTCGTAGCGTGATCGCCAATCCTCTCAAGATACTTGGCAACCATCAGAAGGTCGCACGCCTGCTCTCCGTCGTCAGGATTCTCATGTATAAGTGTGATGAGCTCATTCTTGACCTTGTCAAAAAGGTCATCTACGATATCGTCGTGCTCTATTACACTCTTTGCCTTCTTCTCATCTGCATTGACATAAGCCTCTATACTTGACACTAGCATGATGATGGTCTCTTTTGCCATCTGCTGGATGTGCTCAAGCTTCTTTATATAAGGTGTGCCAGCCATGCACAGTGTGAGCTCTGATATATCTGAGGCATGGTCACCAATTCTCTCCATATCAGTTATCATCTTGAGGGCCGCAGAGATATTTCTCATATCCCCGGCAACAGGCTGCTGGGTAAGGAACAGCTTGAGGCACAGGTTTTCGATCTCCCTCTCCTGATGGTCGATGGCATCATCCGCCCCGATCGCCTTCTTTGCGAGCTCTGTATCCTGAGCCACGAGAGCCTTGATCGCTGTCTCGATCGCCTGCTCGATCATAGTTCCCATCTCTATCATCTCTGCGTGAAGCTTTCTAAGCTGCATCTCATATTTGTCTCTCATCGTGTTCCTCCTAACCAAATCTACCGGTGATGTAATCCTCTGTACGCTTGTCAGCCGGCTTGCTGAACATCTTCTCTGTCTCTGCGTACTCAACGACCTCTCCGAGAAGGAAGAATGCCGTGTTGTCTGCAACTCGTGTTGCCTGCTGCATATTGTGCGTAACCATGATGATCGTATAATCGTCCTTCAGCTCAAGTACCAGATCCTCTATCTTGGATGTTGATATAGGATCAAGTGCTGATGTAGGCTCATCCATGAGAAGTACCTCAGGCTCCACTGCCAGCGCTCTGGCTATACAGAGTCTCTGCTGCTGTCCACCGGACAGTCCAAGTGCCGACTTCTTAAGTCTGTCCTTGAGTTCATCCCAGATAGCTGCCTGTCTGAGTGATCTCTCAACTATCTCATCAAGCTTTGCACGGTTTCTTATACCGTGGGTCCTTGGACCATATGCTATGTTGTCATACACACTCATCGGAAATGGATTCGGCTGCTGGAACACCATGCCCACTCTCTTTCTGAGAAGATTGATGTCCATTCCACTGTATATATCCTCACCATCAAGTCTCACATCACCTGTTATCTTGCAACCCTCAACCAGATCATTCATCCTGTTAAGTGACTTCAGAAATGTTGACTTACCACAACCTGATGGTCCGATAAATGCTGTGACCTCATTTGCCGGAATGTCCATGTCGATGCCCTTGAGCGCATGGAACTTTCCGTAATAAAGATTCAGATCTTTAACGCTGAACTTAACGTTACTATTCATCTATTTTTCTCCATTCTAAGTACACATTCGCGTGTCTCTTGTTTTCTTCTTCAATTGCAGAAACATATATCCATATGCTTCTGCCGGATATTGAAAGCACATACCAAAGCTCTGATTCCAAAGCCCCGGCACATGTTAATTTGCTTTATCTGCAGCAACCCTGCCCGCGATCTTGTCTGATGCGAAGTTGATAAGCACCACAAGCACGAGAAGCACTACCGCTGTCGCATAACCCTGATCCGTGTGAAGTCCCTCTTTCGAGAGAAGATACATATGAACTGCCAGGGTTCTGGTAGAATCTGTAAGGCTGGTTGCCATCTTTGCAACCGATCCTGCTGTATATATAAGTGCTGCAGTCTCTCCAACTATACGTCCTGTTGCAAGTATGATTCCTGACAGGATTCCGGGAACAGCACTTGGAAGTACCACCTTGAATACTGTTCTGAGTCTGCCGGCTCCAAGTCCGAAGCTTCCCTCTCTGTATGACTTTGGCACTGCCATAAGTGCTTCCTCCGTCGTTCTCATGATGACCGGAAGTACCATGATCGACAATGTGAGGGCACCAGATATAAGTGACAGCCTGAGGCCACATGCATTTGTAAAAAACAGCATTCCGAAAAGTCCATATACTATGGAAGGAATTCCTGTAAGCGTCTCAGCCGTGATCCTGACTACACCGACCAGCTTGTTGCCGGTCTTCGCATACTCTACAAGATATATCGCGGCAAATATTCCTATCGGTCCGGCTATCAGAAGTGACAGCAGAGTCATGTAGACCGTATTTATAAGTGCCGGCACCAGTGAACAGTTATCCGATGTGTACTCCCAACTGAATATATCAGCGTTCAGATTCGGGATTCCCTTCACAAGCACATATACAAGAAGGAAACCGATCGACAGCACCGTTATGAGTGTTGCCAGATGTACCAGAATGAACAGTATGAGTGATCCCGGTTTTCTCTTGTACTCGGCCAGCTTCTCTGACCAGCTTCTCTTGTTTATCGCCTCTATCTTATCCACGTCCACCTTAGATGCAGGATCGTCCTCAGGTGCGGTCTTTTTCGTACTTATTATTGTATTCTTTGATCTGTCGTTTCCTGCTACAACAACAGTCTTTATTCCTTCTACGCTCTCTGCCATCTATGCCACCGTCTTTCTCTT
Source organism: Bifidobacterium catenulatum (assembly GCA_963600665.1). Taxonomy (GTDB): domain Bacteria; phylum Bacillota; class Clostridia; order Lachnospirales; family Lachnospiraceae; genus Coprococcus. Next base: position 4,535 of record CAVCCL010000124.1, read on the forward strand.
TATGATGGAGAACAGGAGGTTGATAATGAGTATGAACACGAACAGCACAACACCCGTCGCTATAAGCGCCTGTCTGTGGAGGTCTGTCGCATATCCCATCTCCATTACGATATTTGTAGTAAGTGTTCTGACACCTCTTAATATTCCATCAGGCATGTGAACCTGATTTCCTGCTACCATGATGACCGCCATGGTCTCACCAACGGCACGTCCCACGCCCAGGATGACTGCTGCCATAACTCCTGACTTTGCAGCCGGAACAACTGTCTTGAATACACTTCTCTCATGTGTCGCTCCAAGTGCCAGGGCTCCCTGATAATATTTGTCAGGCACCGCTCTGATGGATGTCTCTGATACACTGATGATCGTCGGAAGGATCATCATTCCAAGAAGTACCGATGCTGTGAGCATCGTGTTACCATTTACTCCGAATATGCTTCTGACCATTGGAACCAGTACGCACATTCCGAAGAAACCATATACAACCGATGGTATTCCAGCCATGAGATTGATAAATGGCTTTATGATCTTATATAATCTGTCGGGACAAAACTTTGCCAGATATATCGCTGTCAGAAGTCCTATAGGAACTCCGATTATCAGCGCTCCGGCTGTTACATATATACTTCCTAATATGAAAGGAAGAATGCCGTAGTATCCATTTGTAGGCTTCCAGATCTCACCTAAGGTGAAGTTCCCGAAGCCTATCTCTTTGATGGCCGGTATTCCATTCACGAACAGGAACACACATATGAGTGCTACCGCCGCGATGGATACCAGTGCCGCTATTAGGAATACTACATGCATAACTATTTCTTTTACTTTATGCATAAGCTGATTACTTTACGTCCTCCCACTTTGCTGCTGAACCTGTGAAGATGCTCTTTACCTGATCTACTGTGTAGTCGTCAGCAGGGTTGTTGTTGTTTACGATAACTGCGATTCCGTCCATAGCTATTACAGTTGCCTTGAGGCCAAGTGCTGTCTCTGTGTCCTTGAGCTCACGTGATGCCATACCTATATCGCATGTTCCATCTGATGTTGATGTGATACCTGTTGTTGAATCGCTCTCCTGAAGCTCGATATCAGCATTTGTGTTGATTGCCTTGTAAGCCTCGATAAGCTTCTCCATAACTGGTGTTACTGATGATGAACCAGCTACAACGATCTTTCCTGATGGATTTGTTGATGTAAATGCTCCGCTGTTGGCAACCTCGATGTACTTGTTAGATGAGATGATCTTCTGTCCATCCTCGCTCATGATGTAGTTGATGAAATCCTGAGCAACATCACTGATGCCATCCTTTGTAACGATGTTGAATGGTCTTGAGAGTGTGTATGAACCGTTGTTGATGTTCTCCTCGCTTGCCTCTACACCACCGATCTTAAGAGCCTTTACTGTATCGTTGAGTGCTCCGAGTGAAATGTAACCGATCGCATAATCATCGCCTGCTACTGTTGTGAGTACGACCTCTGTGCTGTTACATGTGATGGCATTTGTTGTTGTGTTGTCTACCTTATTGCCATCTGCATCCTTCTCCTCAACTCCTGTGAGCTCCACGAATGCTCCTCTTGTTCCTGAGCCTTCCTCTCTTGATACTACTGATATATCCTGTGTTGCATCGAATCCGCCATCTGCGCTCTTTGATGAATTATTTCCACAGCCTGCAAGGCTTCCTACCATAAGTGCTGCTCCAAGTGTCAGTGCTAATACTTTCTTTAATTTAACCATTTCTTTTTTCTCCTTTTCCTTTCTGGGAACATCAGCCATGCAAAATCGCTTTCAGCGATGGCTGATGCTGCATAACAAGTTTTCTTCGAAAACTTATTACATGTGCCGGTTATCTCTTGAACCGGTCTTTGCAAATATTGTATTATTGGGACATATCATTCTTTTCTTATGCCCCGGAAAAGAACTCGCGCGCCTTTCGTTCTTTTCTTTGCACTATAATAAAGGGCATAAGTAAAATACATAACCAGCGCAATGTAAATTGAATGTAAAGTCGAGGTTAATCAAAATGGACATAATCGGATATGTAAGAAGTGACTATAAGGAAAAATTCGGAATTCCAAGGCAGAGCGGTCTGACTGACCATGCCACCGCTTTTATAGAGATACTTCCACCATACAATCAGGTGGAGGCCTTCCGCGGACTTGACGAATTCTCCCACATCTGGCTTCTGTGGGACTTCTCCAGGGCTCACAAGAACGGTTTTACCGCAACAGTAAAACCCCCAAAGCTGGGCGGTAACCAGCGGATGGGGGTTTTTGCCACCAGATCGCCATTCAGGCCGAACAACATCGGGCTGTCGTCGGTGAAGCTTCTGGATATTATATATAATGAAGAAAGCGGCTGCGTACAAGGGCTTGTGGTGTCGGGAGCCGATATACTGGACGGAACACCGGTGTACGACATCAAGCCTTATCTGCCATACACCGACAGTCACCCGGACGCGACCGGGGGATGGACGGACTCGCTTGACATCCCACGTCTGTCGGTTCGTTTCTCTGACAATGTGGCGAACGAACTCAGCACCATATTCTCAGATACACAGCTTGAAGCCTTGAGGGAGATCCTTTCGCAGGATCCGAGGCCGGGCTATCAGGATGAGCCGGGCAGACGGTATGGGATGCTGTACGGCGGGTACGATGTGAGGTTCACCATTGAAGGCGGTATTCTCATGGTGTGCGAAGTCGATGCAACTCACTCCTAGATATCTTTTACAATCGGCGAAAATACATGTAAACTCCTACTTTTTCCAGTTGTCTTCTTATATAAAAGCAGCCGGCGTGCAGATTCTACATCTACACACCGGCCGTTTTATATTCATTTCTATTCCGCAAAGTTCACTCCCGGCGCATACAGATAGTAGCCCTGACCGTAGGCCACACCTATGCGTGCCGCGGTTTCAAGCTCCGCCTGGGTCTCTATCCCCTCAGCAACAAGTTTGATCCCATTTTCCTCACAGAAGTCAGCAAAATGTTTCACAAAGCTTCTCTGATACTCGTTTGAATCTATGTCTTTTATAAGCTCAATATCGAGCTTGATATACTCCGGATGCAGCAGGCACACTCTGTTCATCCCCGCAAACTCAGCTCCGAAATCATCTATGGCTATATGGAACTCTTCTTCCCGGTAATGATTGACTGTCTCGGTGAAGGTTGCCTCCTTCTTTATCCGTGTTCTCTCGGTCACCTCGAACACCACATCGTCAGGTGTCAGACCATACTTCTTCATCATATGCCTTGTGGTTCCGCTTCGGAACTTCGGATCAAGTATGACATTTGGATCAACGTTCAAGAACAGCTTCTTCCCCGCCGGCATATACACGGCCTGCTTGAGAGCCTTGCGGCGGCACACCGCCTCAAGCTCCCAGACCTTCCGGCATCTGCAAGCCAGTCCAAACAGTTCCCCTATACTCATACTGGCACCGCCCAGTATTCTTGACAATGCCTCATAGGCAAATATATGACCACTTCTCAGATCGACTATGGGCTGAAATACAGGATATATCCTTTTGTTGCGGATTATATCCTCAAGTTCCCTGATCTGCGCTTTTTTATCCTTCATCATATCCCCCAATTATCTTATCTACTGACGTGCCTTCTCATAGGCCTCTGCATACTGCATTTCCTGTGAGTTTATCTCCTCCGCGTCGCGGTTCTGCTTCATGTAGGTGCCGTCAGGCTGCTGTATACGCGCCTGCATGTTGTCCCTCATCATGAGACCGAACATATCTCTGATACGCTGCTTGATCTTCTCGTCATATATAGGTGCAGCGACCTCCACACGGCGGAGAGTGTTACGTGTCATAAAGTCAGCGGACGCTATGTATATCTTGTCCCTGTCAGGTGTTCCGAACATATATATTCTTGAATGCTCAAGGAAACGTCCAACTATACTTCTTATATGTATGTTCTCAGTCTCTCCCGGGATTCCTGCCAGCAGACAGCATATACCTCTGACTATGAGTTCTATCTTCACTCCGGCTTTCGAGGCCTCGATCAGCTTGTCTATGATCTTCTTGTCAGTGAGCGAATTGATCTTCACTCCTATATATGCAGGCTGTCCATTCTTTGCGATGGCGATCTCATCATCTATCATCTTGAGAACAGGTGCCTGCAGGCATTCAGGAGCTACAAGCAGATGATCCGCATGACTCACTGTGTTACCGATGAGGATCGACTGGAACACCTTCATGGCATCCTTGCCTATCTCTTCATTTGCAGTCATGAGTGACAGATCTGTGTAAAGTCTTGATGTCTTCTCGTTGTAGTTACCTGTTCCTATCTGTGTTATGTACTGAATCTTGCCCTCATCTTTTCTTGTTATGAGGCAGAGCTTTGAATGGACCTTGAGTCCGTCAACTCCATACACAACATGGCAGCCCGCATCCTCAAGGGTACGGCTCCACTCTATATTGTTCTCCTCATCGAATCTCGCCTTGAGCTCCACAAGTACCTCCACCTGCTTGCCGTTCTCTGCAGCCTCAACAAGCGCTTCCACCACCTTCGAGTTCTTTGCCAGACGGTACAGAGTCATCCTGATGGCATTTACCTTTGGATCTCTGGCTGCCTCCTGAAGAAGGTTAAGGAATGGTCTGATGCTCTCATACGGATATGAGAGAAGCACATCCTTCTCAAGTATCTGAGGTATGAGCGGCTTCATCACGTCAAGATCCGGTGACTGCTGTGACACTCTCTTCTCGAAGAACAGCTCCTGTCTGTCCCTGAGCTTATCCTGTATCTGGAATACAAATGACAGCTCAAGCGGTGACTTTGAATAGAACACATGCTTCTCGTCAAGCTCGCAGTAATCGCACACTTCCCCAACCATCTTCTGTGATATATCCCTGGTAAATTCTATTCTGACCGGGGCAAGCTTCTTCCTGAGCTTTACGACCTGCTCCATCTGGTCTCTATAATTGAGATCCTCATCATAGACCTTGCTCACATCTATATCTGCATTTCTGGTGATCCTCATGAGAGTCTTCTCCTGAACCTTGTAGCCCTTGAAGAGTCCCGGAGCATAGTGGAGGATAAGTTCCTCCAGCAGAATGTATGAGCCCGGCACACCTGGAAGTGCCACAAGTCTTGGAAGCATACCGCTCTCGCAAGGTATGATGCCGAGCTTCTTCTTGCCCTTTCTCTCAAGTATGGCAAGAGCATAGATCTCCCTGTTCTTGAGAAATGGAAATGGCTGTTTTCTTCCAACGATCATAACTGAGAGCAGCGGAAGTATCTCCTGTGAGAAGTAACTGTCAAGATACTTTGCGTCAGCCTTTGACAGGTCTGCATAGCGGACAAGTCTCAGCCCCTCCTTCTCCACATCCGCCATAAGATTCTCATATATGTTGTCCTTGATGGCATTGAGCTTTGTGACATTCTCAAGTATCGCATCGATCTGCTCCTGAGGACTGAGCTTTGTCTTGTTCTCCCTCTGATCTCCGGTCAGAAGCTTCTGATCCTCCAGAGAACCCACTCTCACCATGAAAAATTCATCCAGATTGGACTGGTATATAGCAAGGAATGACAACTTCTCGCAGAGCGGTGAATTCTCATTCTGCGCCTCCTCCAGCACACGCTCATTGAACTTAAGCCATGAAATCTCCCTGTTGACGTATACACCTTTTATTGTGCTTATATTTGTTTCCTGTGACATATCTTCCTGTTCTCCTTTTCTGTTCTTTATCTTTCTTATCAGTCTGATCAGCCAGTTTACCAATTGCCTGTCCTCTTTCTATATGTTCTAATCTATGCATATATAACAAGTCGGATAGCCAGTCTGACTATCCGACTGTTTAAAGGAGCAGCCGCATTATATTCTCATGCAAAACTCTCCTCATGAAATTATTTTAAATCTCCCCACTCTGTGTATTTCTTATCATATATCTTCTTCAGCATATCCACCGATATATCATCCAGTGGATTCCCGCTGTTCACGATCACCGCGATCGCGTCACGTCCAAATACGTATGATGTGAGCAGTTCACTCTCATATGACTGAAGGCTTCTGGATGACATTCCGAGATCACATTTTCCCTGAAGCGCATCATTGAGCCCCTGTGTAGAATCCGACTCCGTGACCACAATCTTCGCAGCCGGATTGATCTTCATGTACTCCTCAGCAAGCTTTGACACGATAGGTGCCGCCGATGTGGAACCATGTATCTCCACAGTTCCGCCAGACTTGTCCGACAGGAAGGTCTCGCTCTTCTTTACCGGAACACAGTAATCTGCAACCACCGCCTGACCGGCCGACTTCACATAGGCCATGAAATCCTTTGCCACAGCCGACAACTCTCCGTTGTACACCAGTATATAATCCCTGCACAGAGGATATTTGTCTTTCTCTATGGACATATCATCAGGTACTTCTCCATCGACCTTCAACACTTTTACACCGCTGTCATCCACATTGCTGTATGCCACATAACCTATAGCATTTTTATCACTTGCCACATCCGATATGACATTATCTGTAGAGTCCGCCACGCTGTTTGTTCCAGCAGCATTGGTATCCACAAGATTGTCAAATTCTGTCTTGGTACCAGAACCTTCCTCTCTGGAGACCACATTTATCGTTCCCATGCCCGACATGTCAGGGACAGCCACATTTTTTCCACAGCCCGTGAGCAGTATGCCGCCCACCGCCACAGCCATGAGCGATCTGGCAATTATTCTGACTGGTCTGAGCCTTTTGCAGTTCCTGTCAATATACGTCCTGTCACATTTGTTTTTTGTCATGCCTGAGCACCTGCCTTCACCATGGCCTCACTGTCACTGTCCATATTTTCAATCTCCAGCTTGTCAAATGTAAAATCGTCTATGGCCTCCTCCGCTATGGATATACAGTTGTCCGCCATACGGTCCATGCTGTAGAGGATTGCTGAATAATCAGCGGTCAGACTTCTGGCACAGGTGTTCTTCTTAACTCGTCCAAGATGAGCTTTGGATGCCTGTCTCTGGATCTTCCGTATCTTCTTCTTGTCAGCCGCCACCTTGTCAGGGGTCTCATTGTCACCGGTTATTATCGCCTCCATGGACTCATTGAACAGCTTCTCAGTCATGCTCATGCATTCTGTCAGATCTGAGATCGCCGCATCGGAGAGCTCATGGCCATTGTTCAGGATCTTCTTATATAATGTATCGACCTCATCGCACCTGTCGGCTATACGGTCTATGTTGTTGCTCACCACCATAAGTCCCGCCGCATGCTCAGCCTGCTTCTCCGTCAGATTTCCACTGGCTATGAGCTTCGTCACAAAGTCCACTATGATATCCTGAAGCTCCTTGACCTTGTCGTGTTCATCCACATATTTGTCTCTTATCTCTGTCGTATTTCTTCCTGAGATAGCATTCTTCATGGCATCTATCATCTTGCCCGCGTGAACTGACAGTCTGGATATCTCCTTTGCCGCCATGTAAATGGCCGCTGCCGACTGTGACATCGCCTTGTCGTCAAGATACTTGGCAACGAAGCCCTCAGTATTGTTCTTGTCCTCGCCACGGATGATGAACTTCACGATCTTTACCATGACCGGTATGAGCGGAAGCCAGATGATGGTACATGCCACATTGAATGTTGTGTGCGCATTTGCAATCTGTCGGGATATGATATCAAGCTCATCACCTTTAGGTGATACCCACTGGACAAATGCAGCCAGAGGCCTGATAAGGAACATAAAAAGTATGGTTCCTGTGATATTGAATGTGCTGTGCGCTATAGCTGTTCTCTTGGCATTCTTGGACTGTCCGATGGATGCCAGGAGTGCTGTGATGGTAGTTCCGATGTTATCTCCGAAGAGGATAGGTATAGCACCTGCCAGACCTATGACACTGTGTATTCCGTCAGGTCCCGGCTGAGATGCAAAGTTCTGGAGCACCGCGATGGTGGCTGAACTGCTCTGTACGACCAGTGTCATGACCGCACCAAGGATAACTCCGAGAACCGGAATCTCCGACACCTTTCCCATCAGGTCGACAAATATCGCACTGCTGGCAAGCGGCTTCATGACTCCTCCCATGACCTCGATACCTTCAAAGAGAAGTCCGAATGAGAATATGACCATACCCACATTCCTGATCTTCTCCTTCTTAAATGCAAAGTTCAGAATGAAACCTATGAATATGATCGGATATATATAATTGCTGATCTTGAACGCCATGAGCTGTGCAGTCATGGTCGTTCCTATATTTGCTCCAAATATTACGGATATCGCCTGTGGCAGGTTCATGAGCCCGGCACTTACAAAACCGATGACCATAACCGTGGTCGCAGAACTGCTCTGAAGTACCGCGGTAACAAGTGCTCCCGCCAGAGCTCCCATCAAAGGATTCTTCGTAAGGAATCCCAATATCTTCTTCATCTTCTCTCCTGCTGCCTTCTGGAGTGCATCGCTCATGCTGTTCATTCCGTAAAGGAACATGGCAAGTCCTCCCAGCAGGCCAAACACTATCTTAACTCGCTCGTCCACTGTGTTTCTTTCCTCCTTGTGTAAATATGGAGCAGACGCATTCCAATGCATTTATGCGCAGCGTCTGCTTGATGTCTTAGACAAGCATATCCACATAAGGAACGAACCGCTATCCACATACAGTAAACGAAATGTAAAATCTATGTAAAAAACAGGAAAAGCCAGCAGACACACTTCATGTGTATCTACTGGCTTAAATCTTCTCTGCTATAAATCTGCCATTATGATAGCATTTTGTCTTGTATTTTTCAATATGTGGGCACGTAAAATTTGTGTAAACGAACCACTACGCTGACTCTACTTCATAGGTGAATCCGGCATCCGTGATCGCCTTTATCGTGTCCTCCATGCCCTGTCCATCCTCAGTGAGATAGCCTGATGCAAATATGGAATTGACCACAGTGAGAAGCTTTTTCTCCTCACCCTTGAAATATCTCTCCCTGCCCGCAGCACATCTTATGTCCGCCTGTGGAACCATGAGTCTCGCAAGACACAGCACCTTCAGGCAATACTCCGTTGTGAGCCCTGACGTATCGATATCGCCGAGTGGCGTTCCCTCTATCGGAAGAAGGAAATTGATCGGAATAGCCTCAGGGTTGATCTCCCTGAGTTCTAAGAGCATGTCCACCACATCCTCTTTACTCTCTCCCATTCCTATGATACCGCCGCTGCATATCTCAAATCCCACACTCTGCAGCATCTTTATATTCGCAACTCTCTGGTCAAATGTGTGCGTCGAACAGATATGGCTGTAATACGCCCTGCTGCTGTTCAGGTTGTGGTTGATCCTGTCAAGTCCAGCATCCCTGAGTATATGCGCCTGCTTCTCAGTCAGGAATCCGATGGAACAGCACAGATGTGTTCCGTTCTCCTTCATCTTACGGATTCGCACCGCAAGCTCCTCGATCTCCTCGTCCGTGAACTTCATTCCGCTGAGTCCGATACAGTGTCTGGACAGATGGTATTTGTCCACAAAATCATTGTCTCTGTAAAGCTTCTCATCGCCAACCCAGCGATACTTGTCAATGGATGCCTTTGAACGGCACGACTGTGCACAATACGCGCAGTCCTGGGAGCAGTTGCCACTTCTGGCATTTGTCAGGATATGTATCCCAACATGCTTTCCCTTATACTTCTCGCGAAGCTTCCCGGCACGGGCAACAAGCTCGTCAAGCTGATCGTCCGGCGTGTTCAGTATCCTTACAGCCTCCTCACGGGTTATAATCGGATCTTCTGTCTTTGTTGTTTTTTCTTCTGAAATCATAACTGCACCTTTCTTTATCGAACATCTGTATTTTTTGCCCTATGTGATGATCGATGTTTTATTGCAGCTCTTGTGTATATAATTCAGCCCGGTGGCACTCTAACTCATAGTTTAGCAAACACATTACTGACACCACCAGAAACATTTTATCAGCTTATTTTCTCATTAACAACAGATTTTTCTATATATGATGCAAATTGCCACATTATATGATCTATACAAGAATGGCACTTGAGTATATATATAAAGAGGTCTCCACATTCTGATATGCATCCGAAATTCAAGATACATTTCATGTGGAAACCTCTTTTTATCATGTATTTTCTTATATTATTTTCTTTTAGTTGTGCTCAGGCACTACAGCGTAGAACACCAGATCCTCATCGCCGTTGTTCTTCAGGCTGTGGCTGTGTCCCGGCGGACAATAGTGACAGTCTCCCGGATTAAGGATCTCCATGGTGTCGTCATACTCCATGGTTCCAACTCCTGAGATGATAAATATGATCTCGCTGTTGGTGTCATGTGTGTGAAGTCCTATAGAACTTCCGGCTGGAAGTGTTGCCCTCATGATCTTGTTGTAATTACCTACATGCATGCGTGGCTTGAATACACCTTCGCCGCCCTTAAATCCCTGAATATTCTGCTCCTCAAGGGAATCAAATGATATCTTCATATACCGTCCTCCTTACGAATATTATCAGCTCACCACACTCTCCAGAAGTCTGTCGCAGGCTTCCTCTATTATAGCCTCTTCTATACCCGAATAATTGATAACCAGTGTGTGGCTGTCTTCCTGTTCTTTTCCGTGGCAGTACTGGCTAAGGCTGGATATGTTGATCCCTGCCGCAGCAGCCCTGTCCACCATCTCTTTATCTGTGTACGACGTGTCAACCTCCATAAGGAAATGGAGACCGGCATTCTCTTCCTTTATCGTTACCTGCGGATACAGCCTGTGGTTCCTGATACAACTGAGTATCTTATCCCTGCTGTTCCTGTAAAACTTCCTCATCCTGTTGATGTGCTTTTCCAGATACCCCTCCTGGATAAATCTTGTAAGTGTATACTGATCAAAATTCGACACCGTACACGCATAAAAGCTTAGTATATGATTATACCTTACCATAAGCGGAATTGGCAATACCATGTAGCTTATTCTTATGGTTGATGACAAACTTTTTGAAAATGTGTTCATATATATGACCTTATCCGATGCATCTATACTCTGAAGCGCCGGGATAGGACTTCCCACCAGACGGAATTCACTGTCATATTCATCCTCTATGATGTATCTTCCCTCCTGCTTTGCCGCCCAGCCCAGCAGTTCATATCTCCTGCTGGCCGGAGTGACCGTGCCCGTAGGGAAATGATGCGACGGCGATATGTGCACCACATCAGCCCCGGAACGTTCAAGTGAATCTATGTTGATACCGCTCTCATCCATGTCTATATAACAGCATTTCACCTGATACGCATCATATATGTGCTGTATCTTCTGATATCCCGGATTCTCCACACCGTATACGCTGTCCCTGCCGAGAAGCTGGATGATAAGACCATACAGATATTCCGTTCCTGCTCCGACTATGATCTGGTTCGGGCTTACAGACATCCCCCTGAACTGATAGAGGTAATCTGCAATGGCCTTTCTGAGTTCAAATATCCCCCCCGACGGCGATCTCTTCATAAGCTTTTCCCGGTCATCCATCATCGTCTCCCTCATGAGCTTCGTCCATGTCGAAAATGGAAAGTTCTCACTGAGGGTGGAATTGTTCACAAAGTCTGCAAAGAACCTGTTCTGGTCAGGGGCTTCTGCGTGTTCCCTGATCACATGGGACCGCTCTGTCAGCCGTTTTTCCGATTGGCTTCCATGCATGTATGAAACATTCCATTCCTCCGAAGGTATACTCTGCCATGCATTATTTTTCACAGCAGAACCTTTTGTACCATCCTTATATCCAACGGTGTCATAGGTTTTGCGCACTCCCACAACATCCGCATCCTCGGCCTTCACGTCACACACATAGAACCCGCTCTTCGGCTTGGAATAAATATACCCCTCCGCCAGAAGCTGGCTGTAGGCATTCTCCACGGTTACCACGCTCACATTCAGATGAGCTGCAAGTGCTCTCTTTGACGGCAGCTTCTCGTGGGCTTTGAGATTCCCCATCAATATGTCGTTTTTTATCTCTTTGTACAAATGCTCATAGAGGAAATCCATCCCTCTGTCGTCAAATGAATATGTAAGCATCCACTACTCTCCCAATACTATATCAACGATCTTCTGTGTGTCATGAATGACAAATGGTGCGCCAAGTCCCAGTATAAACTCCTCGTCTCTGAAGCCCCATCCAACCATGATGACATCAGTTCCTGAGTTCCTTGCTGTGGCAAGATCCACATCAGAATCTCCTATATACACGACATCCCTCTTGCCAAGTCCAAGTTCCCTGAGGCACTCCTCCACCATGTCAGGTGCTGGTTTCTTGGCTATGCCTGCCTTCTCACCAAGTGCGAAATCAAACATTTCCGGGAAATAATCCACACACAGATCCTGCACGGCGAAATCCGCCTTGTTGGATACGACCGCAGTCTTCACACCTGCTGCCCTGAGCTTTGCGATGGCATCATGTATTCCTTCATACGGTCTGGTCTTGATGGCACTGTGCTCTTTATAATAAGAAGAAAATGTATCAAACACCTTATCTATCGTTGCCACATCAGTTCCCGCTGGCACTGCTCTCTCTATAAGCTTTCGTATGCCATTTCCAACAAATCTTCTCACCTCATCTATAGTTCTCTCCGGAAATCCATGATGAGCAAGCGCATAGTTGGTGCTGTCCGTCAGGTCCTCCAGAGTGTTAAGTATTGTTCCGTCCATATCAAATATCGCTGCCTTGTATCTCATGTCGTACATCTCCTTTTTATATTTAGTCAATTCTCTTTAGTTCCTCTCCATCTACCACAACACTGCTGATCTTCGACATATCAACATTATCGTTAAGTAACACCTGCAGTGTCTGTAAATTACTTCCCGTGTCCATTGCCACAAATTCCTTTATGACATTACTGCCAACAGTCCCATCATTGATAATATCCACAAAACTTCCATCCTGCATCTTGAGCTTAACTTCCGTATATAAGACATATCCATAATCTTCCTCATTAAAGCTGTCCCCAAGTATTTTCTGTTCTGCCTCAATGGTCTCTTCAAGTTCCTTCTCTTTCTGTGTGGTGTCATAAACCATCGTCAGTGTCTTTTCTCCAGTCTTGCATTTCTTTAAATCTCCTGCAGTGAACACACGATAATTGACACATTTGCTTTCTGCATTCACACCATCTTCAGGAAGAGAAATAGAATACTCCATATCTTCGTCCATAATCTCTAATGAATGCAAACTGGTTAAATTATCGTTCTTACCATCTCCCAGAATATTTACACCGTATATATACAAATCCGTGTCATCCGATATTGTTTCATATATGTTCTTCTCACTATATACATCAAACGACAAAACAATATCATCAGATGAAAGTGCCTTCTTTATCTCTTCCTTTTTATCGTCTGTCAACTGAGATCCATCAATGTCAGTTACTTTCACACCATATGCTACAAGATTTTCTGAAGGGTTATAATAATAACTGTCGAGGGCATACATCAGATCATCTGCTGTCACGGTTGCACCGAGCACTTTCACGCAGGAAGCATTTATCATTTCCTCTAATTCACCTGTACAACCTGCATCTGTTCCGAGTTCGCCACGTGTCACTACAACTTCACTCTCCGGTCCCTGCGTCTGTGACTTTTCCTGACATCCGCCAGCACACACCAATACTGCAGCACATATACATATCAATACAGCTATTTTACGTACAGTTCTATATTTTCTTTTCATATTTTTATACATCTTTCCTTCATGCTTTCCTGTTTTAACATTAAATAATATACACAATATATCCCCCAAGGTCAAACTGTCTGGCATTGTATTTTCTTTGGTATAGCACAAAAAATCCGGCGCAGGAGGGAGGTTCCTGCGCCGGACATTTATATACAAATGAAAGTAATTATCTATCGTATGTTATTCAATTGTTATATAC
>CAVCCL010000125.1:0-43321 GCA_963600665.1 Bifidobacterium catenulatum
GACACAGTATTTTATGTAGGTGTGGATGACAAGGATATAGACCTGTTCGAGAATCAGTATATCGTGCCAAACGGCATAGCATACAATTCATATGTCATCATGGACGAGAAGATTGCCATCATGGATATGGTGGATGCAAAGTGTGCGGATCAGTGGTTTGCAAATGTGGCAGAGGTGCTTGGCGACAGAAAGCCTGATTACCTCATCATATCCCATCTTGAGCCGGATCATTCTGCCAACCTTGGCGATGTGATTGCGAAGTACCCGGATATCAAGATCGTATCAAATGCCAAGCTTTTCGGAATGCTTCCAAATTTCTTCGAGGTTCCTGTGGCTGACAGAAGCGTGACAGTTGCGGAGGGACAGACACTTTCGCTTGGAAGCCATACGCTCCAGTTTTTCATGGCTCCTATGGTCCACTGGCCTGAGGTCATGGTCACATATGAGCAGAGTGAGAAGATACTCTTCTCAGCGGATGCATTTGGCAAGTTCGGCACTTTGGATACAGACGAGGACTGGGCATGCGAGGCGAGAAGATATTACTTCAATATAGTAGGAAAGTACGGAATGCCTGCACAGGCTCTTCTGAAGAAGGCAGCAGGACTGGACATCCAGAAGATATGTGCACTCCACGGGCCTATCCTCACAGAGAATCTTGAATACTACATCGGCAAATACCAGTTGTGGTCGACCTACACACCTGAGGATGAGGGTGTGTTCATCGCATATTGCAGTCTCCATGGCAACACAGAAAAGGCTGCAAAGAAGCTGGCCGAGATCCTTGAGGCCAAGGGCGTAAAGGTTGCGATATCAGACCTTTCAAGAGACGATATGGCGGAGTGTATAGAGGATGCATTCAGATATGACAGACTGGTTCTTGCAGCTCCTACATACGATGGCGGCATGATGCCAGTCATGGCAGATTTCATAAACCACCTGAAGATGAAGGCATACCAGAAGAGAAAGGTTGCATTCATCGAGAATGGCTCATGGGCGCCTATGGCAGCCAAGCTCATGAAGGAGCAGATGTCAGCCATGAAGGATATCGAGATCGTGGACGAGCACGTGACCATCAAGTCTGCATTCAAGCAGTCGGATGTGGCAGCGCTCGAAGCTTTGGCTGATAAGCTGGTATAGAAGAAAAAGATGATAAACATAAAGTAAGTCTGGAACAGACTTAAATGTAAGGAAGGTGTAAGACATGGCTAAGTCCATGGTTACCGGTAAGCCCCTCAGTCTGATGCTGCAGTTTGCCACGCCGCTTTTGCTCGGCAATCTGCTTCAGCAGACGTACAACATAATAGATGCGGCTATTGTGGGGCAGATACTGGGTGATAAGGCTCTGGCGGGAGTCGGAGCAAGCAGCAGTATACAGTTCCTGGTTCTGGGATTCTGTATGGGCTGTTGCGCAGGATTTGGTGTTCCTGTTGCAAAATATTTTGGTGCAAATAATTTGCACAAGATGAGAAAGTATATATTTAACGGCGCGGTGCTGACGGGCATCATAGCGTTGATAGTCACGATTGTATGTTCGGTGTGCTGTAATCAGATACTTCATCTGCTCTCGGTTCCGCAGGATATATATGACAAGGCATATGCTTATCTTATAGTTATATTCCTGGGAATTCCGTTCACACTCATGTACAACTATCTGTCAAGTGTGCTCAGATCTCTGGGAGACAGCAGAACGCCGTTCATGTTTCTGGCGTTCTCGGCAATACTCAACATATTCCTTGACCTGTTCTGTATAGTTGTCCTCAAATGGGACTGCGCCGGTGCGGCTATAGCAACAATCACGGCACAGGCGGTGAGTGGAATATTGTGTCTTGTGTATATTTTCAAGAAGGTTCAGATCATGCATCTTGAGGCGCAGGACAGGGAGATGGAGGGCTCTGCAGTGAAGGAACTTCTCGTCATGGGAATTCCGACTGGCCTGCAGTTCTCTATAACAGCCATAGGAAGTATGGTCATGCAGTCCGCAAATAACAAGCTGGGCAGCGTGTACGTATCAGGCTTTACAGCCGGTATGAGGATAAAGCAGTTCACTATGTGTCCATTTGACGCATTTGCAACGGCGGCATCTGTGTTCTGCAGTCAGAATCTTGGAGCCGGACAGGCAAAGCGTATAAAACAGGGCTTGTGGCAGGCGATAGCTGTTGCGGTTGGATACGGTATAGTAGCAGGGCTTGTGATGATAATATTTGGAAGACCGCTCTCCATGATATTTGTCAAGAAGAGCGCAGTGGATGTGCTTGACGCATCTGCCAAGTATCTCAGATGTCTGGGCTGCTTCTACTGGAGTCTTGGTATACTGAACGTGGCACGTATGGTGACACAGGGGCTGGGATATTCCGGCCGTGCGATATTCTCCGGCGTCACGGAGATGCTGGCAAGGATCATAGTCAGCCTTGGATTTGTCGGAACATTTGGATTCACGGCCATCTGTTTTGCTGACCAGACGGCATGGGTCACAGCAACCATTTACATATTGCCGACATGTCTTTACTGTGTGAAGAAGTCCACGGCGAAGCTTTGTGAGGGAGCTTAGAGTGGCGATGGCGTGCAGCCGGTTTGCATGCACAATAAAAAACAAAAGAAAAGGGGAATGATATGAGAACAAAAATACAAAATATCTTTCTAGCTCTATTTGCCATACTGATGATGGTGTGGCTGTTTCCGGGCACTGCACTTGCCAGTGAGTCTGGAGAAACTTCAAACGTAAGCTGGACGGTTGAAGATAACGTTATTAAAGTGACTCTCAAGGAAAATGCAGACGTGACTTATATAGACACAGCGGATGTAGCTGCGCTTCCGGATGAGTATGACAAAGTGGTATTTGAGCCAGGCTTTACCGGTGTCGGTGTCGAGGCGTTCAAGCAAAGCACGTTTAAGGAAGTTAGTCTTCCTGATACAATTACCTATATCGGTGAAGGGGCATTCAGTTACTGCGCAGCATTAAAAGATATATCCCTGCCAAAGTCAGTCACAACGATTGGCATAAAAGCATTCCAGATCTGTACAAGTCTTGAATCGGTGGTTATACAGGGCGATGTTACTGAGATTCCGCAGGAGGCATTTAAAGGATGCCAAAGTCTGAACAGCGTAATTCTTCCAGACGGTCTTTCCTCTATTGGACGGGAGGCTTTCAAAACATGTACAGCTTTAAAGACTGTTTCTTTACCTGACAATCTGACTACGATCGGGTATGGTGCATTTGGAAATTGTTCTGGACTTACACAACTGGATATTCCAGGCAGTGTGACAACGATCGATACATATGCTTTTGCAAACTGCGCAGGGCTTACAAGCTTGCATATCCCTTCTGCAGTGACAACATTAAATAAGAGTGTGTTCAAGGGATGTAACGGATTAGAGGAGCTCACGCTTCCATTTAAATTCAAGGCGACGCTTTCGGATTACGAGATTCCTGAAGGCACACATATAACCTATATTGACTGTCCTCATGATAATATAGTGAAGACTCCGACTGAGGAATATTTGAAATATGCTGCTACTTGTTCTTCACCGGCAATCTATTACTATGAGTGTACCGATTGCGAAAGTAAATGTGATTACACATATACTTATGGCGAGGCGTTACCTCACACCAAGACTAAGGACATCTCAAACAAGTATCTTAAAGCTGCAGCAACATGCACTGAACCGGCTGTATACTACTATTCATGTGAAGTATGTGGAGAGAAGCTTGATGAAACTTTCATTGAGGGATCAGCGCTTGGACATAGTAAGGCAGAGAACATAGACGAGAAGTACCTCAAGACAGCGGCAAGCTGCACGGAGCCGGCAGTATATTACTATAGCTGCGGAGTATGCGGAGAAAAGCTGGATGAGACATTTGTAGGTGGAACGGCACTTGGACATAGCAAAGTGAAGAACACAGATGAGAAATATCGTAAGACAGCGGCAAGCTGCACGGAGCCGGCAGTATACTACTACACATGTGAAGTATGCGGAGAGAAGCTTGACGAGACATTCACAGAAGGAACAGCGCTTGGACACAACAAAGTGAAAAAGACAGAAGCGAAATATCTTAAGTCTGCAGCAAGCTGTACCGAGCCGGCAGTGTATTATTACGTTTGTGAAGTCTGTGGAGAGAAGCTTGATGAGACATTCACAGAAGGAACAGCGCTTGGACACAACAAAGTGAAAAAGATAGAAGCGAAATATCTTAAGACAGCGGCAAGCTGTACCGAGCCAGCGGTGTATTATTACGCTTGCGAAGTCTGTGGAGAGAAGCTTGACGAGACATTTACTGAAGGAACAGCGCTTGGACACAACAAAGTGAAAAAGATAGAAGCGAAATATCTTAAGTCTGCTGCAAGTTGTACCGAGCCCGCAGTATATTATTACGCTTGTGAGGTTTGTGGTCAGAAGTTAGATGAGACATATACATACGGAACAGCTCTTGGCCATAAAAAGACAGAAAAATGCACACCTGCTACTGTGAAAAAGGATGGCAAGATCGATACGGTCTGCGAGAGATGCGGAGCAATATTTGACACTAAAGTGGTCAACAGAGCGTTTGTTCAGGTCTCAGACACAGTAAAATATACTGGTAAGGCTTTGACTCCTGTAAAGATAGTTGATAAAAACGGCAAAGCTATTGCAAAGAAGTATTACACGATCACTTACAAGAATAACAAGAAGGTTGGCAAAGCAACAGCGACCATCAAATTTACCGGTGCCTATACAGGCAAATATACTGTGACATTCCAGATCGTAAAGAAAGCGGATATTCCTTCTGCTCCATCTGGTGTAAAGCTGAAAGCAGCAAAAGGCAAAGTGACGGTTTCGTGGAAGAAGATAACCAAGAAGGTTAGTGGATTCGAGATCGAATATACAACAGACAAGAAGTTCATCCAGGGAGTAAAGACAGTATCTGTCGCTAAGGCCTCTGCAACTTCAAAGGCGATTTCGAAACTGAAGAAAGATACTTACTATGTGCGTATCCGTTCATATAGAAAGGTCGGAAATAAAAAGGTTTATTCTGCCTGGACCACAGTAAAGAATGCTGCAAAGGTAAAATAAATATAGATTTAAAGATTAGAGTTTATATCCAGCAGGGGTTCCCCTGCTGGATATTCATTATAAAATTAACCTAATTTTAATGTTTCTCATATCTTGGTTTAATCATCGGTTGGTATAGTAACAACATCAGTTGAGGATATCAGCAACAAGCAATTAGAAAGATGATGTAACCAAGATAAAGAGAAAGGGTGTAATGATTATGGATAAACTTGAAAAGGTAGAAAAGTTAAGAGAAAAGACAGGTGTCAGCTATGAGGATGCGAAGAACGCTCTGGAGGCATGTGATTATGACCTGCTGGATGCGATCATTTATCTGGAGAAGCTGGACAAGGTGAAAGCCCCTGAGGTGGAGAGCTTCACCACAGGCGCAGAGCAGCAGACATCAACAGAGTTTGAGCAGGCACAGCAGACATATACAAACGACTGCAATAAGGTGACATTTGGACAGATGATGGACAGATTCTTCAAATGGTGCGGCAAAGTGTTAAAGAAGAGTGTGGACAGCACATTCATAGTAGAACGCAGAGGCCAGACCATGATAAATGTACCGGTGTTGGTGCTCGTGATCGCACTCATACTTGCATTCTGGGTAGTGCTCCCATTACTTGTAGTAGGCCTTTTCTGTGAGTGCAGATACCATTTTGAAGGAATCGGCGACATCAACGTAAACCTCAACAATGCATGCGACAAAGTAGCCGACTCAGTAGACAACCTCAAATCCGACGTCAACAACAAGTAATCAGAAAGATAAATAAAAATAATATCAACACAGATTAAAAGCTATATGTAATAAATACAACATATATATCAAGTTGGTATAAATTGAAAAAGAAAAATATTAAAAGAAAAAACAGACATAAAAAAGATGAAAACAGGAATATCTTTTACCGATATTCTGTTAATTACTAGCTGATATAGTTTGGTTTTGAGAATGTAATGTCTGTGAAACATACCTCTGCAATGGGTAGCCGTGTCGACTGAGCTTTGGTGCTTCTTGCCGAGGCAGAGACCGCAAACGTCCTTATCGCGGTTGGCGCCGAGTGCAGATAGAAGCAAGCCAAAGCGAAGAAAGATAGGCGTAATTGCAGAGGTATGTTTCACAGACTTACTTCAAAACCAAACTATATCAGCGTCCGTCATAAAAGAAAGGGAAAAGATATGGCACAGAAGATTCTCATTGTGGAGGATGAAGAGAAAATTGCAAGATTCGTGGAGCTGGAGCTGCTGCACGAGGGATATGAGGCAGAGAAGGCATTTGACGGAAGAACAGGGCTGGACAAGGCTCTGTCCGGTGGCTTCGACCTTGTGGTCCTGGATGTGATGCTTCCGGGACTCAACGGTCTGGAGGTGCTTCGAAGAATCCGCAAGGAGAGTGATGTGCCGGTCATCATGCTGACTGCGAGAGATGCGGTCATGGACAAGGTGTCAGGGCTCGATGCTGGTGCGGACGATTATCTCACCAAGCCATTTGCCATAGAGGAGCTGCTTGCCAGGATAAGGGTTGCGTTGAAGAGACGCGGCGTTGCGGAGGTTCACACACACAGGATAGAGATCCGCGGAGTGTGCATGGACACCGACAGACATGAGGTCACGGTGGGCGGCGAGATAGTGGAGCTGACCAACAGGGAATTTGAGCTGCTTAGGACGCTCATGGAGAACAAGGACATTGTGATGGACAGGGAGAAATTGCTCAGTGCAGTGTGCGGATACGATTACCTTGGAGAGACCAATATCATAGATGTGTATGTGAGGTATCTGAGGACCAAAATAGACGACAGATTTGGCGTGAAGCTGATCACAACAGTCAGGGGCGTCGGATATGTTATCAGAGAATGATCATTTTGGATGCCAGGATGGAGCAGATAGACATGTGACAAATCGGATACCGTGACAGAACAGGCAGATATGTGACAAGCAACTTATGGCACTTATATGCATAGATAGAGAGTATATACATGGGAAAGAAAACTAACGAAAACAAAAGAATGTCATCGATAGCCAGAAGGATCAACATGAGCTTCTGGCTAAAAGAATTGGGCAATGTGATACTTATAGATATCGTCATTGCCTTTCTTATTGTAAGTGCATTTGCCGTGTGGGGAAGAAAGCAGCTTCCACAGGGCGTGGGTGGAATGCGATATTACGTTGAGAAAAATGAAGATGGCGGAGCGTATGAATACATAATAGAAGGATCAGATGAGAAGAAGTACAGATATGACGTTAATATCTTATGGGAGATCATAGAGATTCCGGGCATTATATTGCTGGGGATGGAGACAATAGTGTTGTTTATTGCGTTGTTCAGGACGGCGGATGTCAGAAGGAGATTAAAGCCGTTGAACGATCTGGCAGTTACGGCGGAAAAACTCAGCAAGGAACCGATGGATCACAACAAGATAGACGATTTGGAGAAAGCAATATCACATCTGTCTGCGGATGACGATGAGCAGGTTATACACACCGGAGACAAGGATCTCCAGAGCATAGAGATCGCGCTCAACAATCTGCTCAGGAATATGAAGGAAAATGAGAAACGTCAGATGAGATTCGTGTCGGATGCTTCCCACGAGCTCAGGACACCTATCGCGGTGATCCAGGGATATGTGAATATGCTCGACCGCTGGGGTAAGGAGGACGAACAGGTTCTGGGAGAGTCCATAGAGGCACTCAAAAATGAATCCCAGCACATGAAGGAGCTTGTGGAACAGTTGTTATTCCTTGCAAGGGGCGACAGTGGAAGGCAGCACCTTAACATGGAGAAAACCGATCTCAACCGCATGGTAAGTGAGGTGTGGGAGGAGTCCATGATGATAGACGAGAGCCACAGATATGAGTTCCGTGGTACTGAGAATGAGGCGTGTGTGCTCGGCGATGTGGCGATGATCAAGCAGTCCGTCAGGATATTTGTCCAGAACGCGGCGAAGTATTCTGAACCCGGCACGACCATAATACTCGGCGTAAAAGAGGAGCCCGGTTATGTCAGTTATATGATAGAGGACGAGGGAACCGGAATGAATCCCGGTGATCTGGCCCATATATTTGACAGATTCTACCGCTCGGATGAGGCGCGGAATAATGAGACCGGAGGTTCGGGTCTTGGCCTGTCCATCGCTAAATGGATAGTTGATGCCCACGGCGGCACCATACAGGTAATATCCAGAGCGGATATAGGTTCGAGATTTATTGTGAGGTTTCCAATATCCAGATAGTACAAAATAAACAAAACTCTGGCTGTTCTTTCATAGCCTTCAGGTCCCACGCATAGACTGTAAAAACAGAATATGCGGGGGCTTTTTCTTTGAAGGATTACATAGAAGAGCGGGCGATCGAAGCGGCAAATTATATCATAGACACAAGGGCGACTGTAAGACAGACGGCGGACAAGATGGGGATAAGCAAATCGACGGTTCACAAGGATATAACAGAGCGGCTGGTGAGGATAAGACCCATGCTGGCTGCGCAGGCCAGGGTGGTACTGGATGCCAACAAGGCGGAGAGACATATAAGAGGAGGGCTTGCCACGAGGGAGAAGTATCTGCATGTCACAAAGTTTTAACATAGCTTATGTTGTATTTTTCTCTGATTTGGGTTAAACTTTTGATGATTGTATAATAGCGGACTAAGTGTGAGCTATTAGGAGATAGCAGTTTAACTATAGATTAGAGGTTAGGATATGAGATTTATTCATGTTTCGGATGTGCATCTGGGGATGGTTCCTGACAAGGGAAAGCCTTGGAGCGAGATCCGTGCGAAAGAGATAGAAGAGACATTTGACAGGATCCTGGACATTGCGGAGGAGAGAAAGGTAGATCTGCTCCTCATTGCCGGCAATCTGTATCACAGTGCGCCGAAGACCGCGGATCTTGCAAAGCTTGATGCCAGACTTGCAAAACTTACAAATACAAGAACTGTGATCATTGCGGGCAGTAGTGATTACATTGAAAGTGGATCTCCATCGGAGAATTATGAGTTCACATCGAACACAGTGCTTCTTCCGGCTGGGGAGTTCAGCAATGCGTATTTTGATGATATAAATACCTGTGTGACCGGTTTCAGCTATGGACAGGCGGAATACACGGAGGATTTCTCGGAGGGGATAGATGCCCAGACGGAAGGAGCTGTCAATATACTTCTCATGCATGGAGGAGATGCCAGCCACAGTCCATTTAATTTCCGAAAGCTGGCTGACACCGGATTTGACTATGTGGCACTCGGACACCTGAGAAAGCCGAAGCACATGGTGAAGAACCGTATGGCATATCCGGGATCGCCGGAGCCTTTGTCACCTTCTGACACAGGAAAGCATGGCTTTATTTATGGACAGATAATAAACGGAGAGACAAGGATAAAGTGGGAGCCTGTTGCCTGCAGGAATTACATCAATCTTGGACTTGAGATAAAGCCGGAATATACTGACAGACAGATCGAGCATGCTGTTCTGAGACAGATAGACAAGATGGGAACGCAGAACATATACCGGGTTATCCTGAAGGGGCAGAAGGGGCGCGGAGTGAGACCTCAGTTTGATGATGTGTCTCAGGATTACAAGATATATGAGGTTGTGGATAATACGATGTTCGAGTACAATGCCGATGGTCTCAAGAGGGACAATGAGCACAATGTACTTGGAAGATTTATCGCTGAGTTGTCCGGCGAGGATGACGAGGTCAGCAAAAAAGCACTTGAATATGGTCTTGAGGCGATCATAGCAACTGGAGAAAAGTAATGTATATAAATAAACTTTTTTTGAAAGAATTTGGAAAATTCAATAACAAAGAAATAAAGCTGGACAAAGGCTTGAACGTGCTCTACGGAGAGCCTGGGGCGGGCAAGAGCACGATCAGGGATTTTGTGTCCGGTATACTGTATGGTATGAATAAAACAAAGGGTCTTGGAGCCCGTGGAGATAATTTTGCACTGAGAAAGCCAACCGGAGGAAATGGATATGCCGGAAAGGCGCAGGTGACAAATGCTGGAAAGAGTCATCTTCTGGAGAGAAATTTCAACATGTCCACGGACGGTGCGACGCTCACTGATATAGAGAGTGGTAAGGATGAGAGACTTGTGTCTAAGAATTCCTACAGAGGTGTCCTGTTTGATATGGACAAGAGCACATTTGTGGATGCGATGTGTGTTGATCCGCCGGAGGAGATGGGCGGAGATGACAAAGCTTTGTGTGACAGACTCGAGAAGTATCTTCAGAATATGAAGGAGACGGGCTGCAGCGGAATAAACAGAGCAGACGCAGTGGCGTATCTTGAGAACGAAAAGAAGAAATATGACAATCAGAAGTATTTGGTTCAGATAGAAGAGCTGGAAGCCCAGATGGATGAGTTGGGTGAAGTTGATAAGGAGCTTGAAGACATCCGAACTGCCAGACGTGAGGAGCTTGATGCTTATAATATGGAGATCGCACGTTTGAAGAGAGAGGCAAGGCAGCTTGTGAATGAAAAGGATGCTGAGATCCCTGACGAGGATGAGGACAGGGAGCGAAGCAGAATATTCCTCGAGGTTGAAGCGATAGACGATGAGGACGAGCTGAAGGAGAAAAAGAAGCAGGAGAAGAAGGACAAGAAGCTTACTGACAATATATTTGTCATAATGGCAACCGGAATCCTGGTAGTTGCGGTGGTCATGCTGGTGGTTCATCTTGTTGGCTTCCAGAAGTCCATACAGCAGTTGTTCACGATATGTACGATAGCATTTGTTGCTATAACTATCATAGATGGATTGTTCAGAAGAGGTGCATTTGACAGTGACAAGCTTCCATCTGAGGAAGAGTTCAAGAGAACAATATACGAGATGGGAAGAGCAACTGAGTCGAGGACGGTCCGCGTCGAGATAGACAGAGCTTTTCAGGAGGAGCATGACAGGAAGCTTGATATGTTCAAATTCCAGGAGCATGATGCCATAGAGAAGAGGGATGCCTATTATGAACTCAAGGAGAAGAGAGACGCCATATTTGCGGACTATGATGTTCTTGAGACTGAGAAGAAGGCCATAGATAAGGCTATCAATACCATAATGGACATATCGGAGGAGTTCTCAGGACTGTTTGCCGGCATAGACGGCAGAGTATCGGATATTCTCAACGCGCTCTCCGGTGGACAGTATCAGGAGGCAAAGCTCGATGATGAGATGCATGTTGCAGTGAAAAAGGATGACCATTTCTTTAGGGCAGAATTCCTGGGACATGATGTTGTTCGTCAGGTGTATCTGGCTGTGCGGCTGGCTGTTGCGGAGATACTTAACAACGAGAAGATGCCACTTGTGCTGGACGATGTGATAGATGTGACCGATGAGAGTCAGCTCACGGGAGTGCTTAAGGCGATGAGCATGGTGAACACGGAGCAGACGATATTGCTCACCTCAGACAAGGGTCTGGTAGACAGACTTGAGGATATGCACATAGCGTGCAATGTTGTGACATTGTAGAAAGTTTCTAATAAAAAATAATTAAAAGACCTGCGGAAGCTTGCGATACATGGTATGTATCAGGTAAGCCTCCGCAGGTCTTTTTGTAAGTCTATAATTGAATATTAGTAATTCTCGTAGTTATCTGAGATAGTGTGCTTCTCTTTGTACTCAGCAATTCTAGCGCTGATTCTCTCTGATGGATCAAGAAGATCGCTGAGAGATGCATCGTGGTTGAGGTGGTCGATGATGAGTGCAATGTACTTGCTCATGTCGGCTGATACATACCAGTCGCGGTCTGCAAGCTCAGGAAGCTGATAAGTGAGGTTGGTAGTGATGACCTTCTCAATGAGACCTTCCTCGTGACACTTGTCAAATACCTCAAGACCCTTGGTGAAGAGACCAAATGTAGCAAGTGCAAATACTCTCTTAGCCTTTCTTGCCTTGAGCTGCTTGGCAACATCTATCATACTCTCGCCTGATGCGATCATGTCGTCGATGATGATAACATCCTTGCCCTCAACTGAATCACCGAGGAACTCATGGGCAACGATAGGATTACGTCCGTCCACAACTCTTGAGTAATCTCTTCTCTTGTAGAACATACCTACATCTACACCGAGAAGGTTAGCGAAGTAGATTGCTCTGTGCATAGCACCCTCGTCAGGTGATATAACCATCATGTGGTCGTTATCTATCTCAAGATCAGGAGTTGATCTAAGAAGAGCCTTTACAAACTGGTAAGTAGGCTTGACATTTTCAAAACCGCTCTTTGGGATAGCATTCATAACACGTGGGTCATGCGCGTCAAATGTAACGATGTTGTTAACTCCGTACTGCTGAAGTTCCTGGAGCATAACGGCACAGTCGAGGGACTCGCGTCCTGATCTCTTGTGCTGACGGCTCTCATACAGGAAAGGCATGATGACAGTGATTTTTCTAGGCTTGTCTGTCATGGCAGAGATGATTCTCTTCAGATCAGCATAGTGATCGTCAGGAGACATTCTCTGAGTCTGGCCACCCATGGTGTATGTGCAGCTATAGTTTCCTACATCAAGCATGATATATATGTCTTTACCGCGGACTGACTCGTTGACAATACCCTTTGCCTCACCTGAACCAAATCTAGGGCAGTCTGCCTTGATAAGGTAAGAGTCCTTCTCGTAACCGTGGAATACGATGCTTGACTTGTTCTCGTTCTGACGGTTCTTTCTCCATTTTACGATATAAGAATCGACCTTCTCTCCGAGAGGTACAATGCTCTTATGAGCAATGATTCCTAAGCTTCCTACAGGTATTGTTTCCAACTTGCTATCGTCTGGCATAATAAAAATCCTCCTAATCTGCTTTCGTTGTCTACCTTTTGTTCCTGGCTATGCTTTTCATTCTTTTTACATAGCGGATGTTATCTCCGTAGAGATTGAAGATGAGATAGCTATCAACTATTCGTGACATGATACGCTCTGTATACCTGTTCTTGAATTCCTGCAGATCAAGATTGGTGGAAATGAGAGTGGACTGTCTCTTGATAGTTCTCGTATTTATAATCTCAAATAACTGAGACAGGACAAATGAGTTGGTGTACTCTGTGCCCAGATCGTCAATTATAAGAAAATCGCAGTTATATATGTAGTCATACAGCATCTTCTGATGCGGTTCATGACCACCCTTTATTATAATATCCTGTAAGATATTATCAAATAAATTTATCGCCGACAAGTATAAAACTGTATAACCTTTGTCTAAAAGCTCCTTAGCGATACAATTTGTCAGGAAGGTCTTGCCTGTTCCGGTCTCTCCATATATAAGAATGCCCGGTCTGCTGTCCTGAAAATTCTCTGTGAACTGTCTTGATGCAGACAATATGCTCTGTGCATTCTGGTAAGGGGTGTAATTGTAGCCATCAATATGCTCATCTCTGTAGAAATCAGGATTGAAGCTGGCAAAATTCTCCGTCTCCAATACCTTCTCTATGGTGGACTGCTGGTACAACTGGCTGATGACCATGTGTTTCAGACATGAACATGGCTTACCATCTACATATCCGCTGTCTCTGCATGTGGGACAGTTGTATATCGGTGCCAGATAATCGTCAGGGTATCCGGCCTGTGCCATGAGCTGATGCTTCTCATCGCGGAGAGCGCGGTTCTTCATGGAGAGTGCTTCTTCATCCACTTCCTGATGCAGTATCCTTGCCCTTGATGCCTGGACGGCACTGTGGGCGATGGCATCGTCGATCTCCTTTATACGTGGGATCCTGGCGTATACCTCAGCTTTTCTGTTGTCCTGTCTGCGGAGATTGTCCTGCCTGATCCTGCTCAGCCGGGACAAAATATCATCATAATTTATATTGCCCATAATATGTATATATTACCTCTTGTCAAGATTGAGTTCATCTGCAAGCATCTGTTCCAGCTTGTCCAACTGGTTGGACATATCGGTCTGCTTGAAGTTCGCAAATCCATTCGGATTCCTGGTGGCTGCAGGCTGCGCTGTGGCCGCGGATTTCTTCTTGAGGAACTCCTGGTCGAGCAGTTCGACATCCCTAATGGATTGTACACCATTCTTATGCCAGTTTTCAAGAATTCCGTTGACATATGCGAAGTTGGCGGACTGAGGCTTGGAGATTATGGCTTTCTCACATGCCAGGAGGATAAGATCCTCTGAGAAATTCATCTCACCTGTCCATGCGTCGATGTATGCGGTCTCTATGCTGGTAGGATTGCTTCTGCGTATCCCGAGTGCAGAGAAGACCTTTCTGTAAAATGGGTTGTAGGCGGAGCTGTCGGCCTTGGCCTTGTCAACCGTGTCGATTCCTTTTTCATACCATGCTATGGCTACGGTCTCCGCATATCTGAAGCTTGCCTTGCCCATGGTCAGACAGTATTCGATCAGATATTCGATGAGCTCCTGGGAGAAGCCAAGCTGGTCGTATATGTATATGAGACTTTCTGATTCAGGCATGGAAAGCGGCCTGCCAAAATATGCCTCTGTCTCAAACATAATATCAGAGAGAACCTCGTCCTCCTGTTTCTTCCTAAGAAATTCCGGTGTAACTGCTATCTTGTCAGGCAGAGTGCGCTCCGGCACCTCGGCCTTGTCTTCGTCTGTGATCGTCGCCGTGATCTCGCTGTTGTTATCGTCATCCCCGGTGGAATAGTCCACGCCGAGAATAGAGAGGTCGTCAACTCCGCTGTCGGAGGAGCTGCCCTTGTCGTGAAGAGGGAGAAGAGTTATTCCTGTGAGCTCCTTCTTCTTGTTGTAGTTGAGCTTCATAACATCCTGGCTTATCCAGTATTTTATGGCTCTGCAAATATCCTTCTCTGTGAGATTAAAATGATCTGCTATGTTGGCGACAGACACGGGTTTACTGGAAGACATAAGTCTGACCAGATATAGATATACCTTAACAAACTCTCCGCTGGCGGAGGTCATGTAATAGTCTATAAAAAAGTTTGATATAGAGGAATATGTTTCGTTTTTTTCTGTTGTAATAGTAATGTAGCTCATGTCAAAAAACTCCTTGATCATACTCCTGAAATAGCGCATTTTCCTCAGCGCAAAAGCATTATAACATGAACTTTTTGGAATGCAAACAGAACATACAGTCGGTTGGGAAAAAGGGTGGGGATGTGGATAATGTGGATAATGTGGACGAAAAAGTGACATAAAAATACAAAAGTCATAGTTTAACAGGCTTTTGTAATATTTCTGTAAAAATTATGTCAACAAAAAAATATAAGCTCTGTGGGGAAAACTTTCCCACAGAGCTGTGTGGATAATGTGGATAACTAATTTTTTATCAGGTCATTTCCGATAGAATAGACGTTTCCGGCGCCCATAGTTATCAACAAATCATTTTTTTTGCAATTTTTTAAGAGATAATTTTCTATATCGTCGAAAGATGGAAGATAGAACGCATCCGTTCCCGTCTCGGCGATCTTCTCAGCGAGCTGCTTTGCTGATACAAGTCCGGTATCCTTCTCTCTGGCTGCGTATATATCTGCCACAATGACGTGATCACATACCTTGAGTGCGTCTACGAACTCATCAAACAGAGCGTAGGTTCTTGAGTAGGTGTGTGGCTGGAATACGCACCACAGCTCGTTGTAGCTTGTGTTCTTTGCTGCCTTCAGTGTGGCTGCTATCTCAGTTGGATGGTGAGCGTAGTCATCCATGACTCTCACGTTGTCGAGGATGGTTCCCTTGTACTCAAAACGTCTCTCGGCACCGACACACTCTGACAGTCCCTGCTTGATGACATCTATGGAGATTCCAAGCTCAAGGGATGCTGCTATGGCTGACAGTGAGTTGTAAACGTTGTGCTCACCGAATACCTTGAGTGTTATGTCAGTGATCTCTTTGCCGTCCACAACCAGTGTGTAGGTTGGATGACCGAAGTCATCGAATCGTATATTGTGTGCTGAGTATTTGTTCTGTGCGCCCTTTCCAAATGTTACCACGCGGCATTCGAGGTCTCTGACAACGGTATCGTAATACTTCATATCGCCGTTCACGATAACCAGGCCCTCCTTTGGAGTCTTGGTGGCAAATACATGGAATGACTCAGCGATCTCATCGATGTCCTTGAAGAAATCAAGATGGTCGGCATCCACGTTCAGTATGATACTGATAAAAGGCTTAAATGCGTGATAGCTGTTGGTGTACTCACATGCCTCTGTTACAAAGTATTCAGATTTGCCTACACGGATATTGCCGCCGATGCTGTCGAGGATTCCTCCGACTGATATGGTAGGGTCTGTGTCCGCATCTATGAGGATGTAGGACAGCATGGAAGTCGTTGTTGTCTTGCCGTGGGTTCCGCTGACGGCTATGGAATATTTGTAATTCTCCATGATCTGACCGAGAAGCTGGGCTCTGGTCAGCATAGGAATGTTCTTCTCCACTGCGGCCTTGAATTCTTCATTGTCAGGATGTATGGCTGCTGTGTATACGACCAGATCTATGTTGTCTGTTATGTTAGATGCACACTGACCGATGTTGATAAGCGCTCCCATGTCGGCAAGCTGATCGGTGATCTCGGATGCTTTCATATCTGATCCGGTAACCTTGAATCCGGCCTTCAGAAGTATCTCTGCGAGACCGCTCATACTTATTCCGCCTATTCCCATGAAATGGACGTTGATTGGCTTTGAAAAATTGATCTTGTACATTTGTATTTCGCCTTCCTTATATAAAAGATTGATTACTATATTTAAAAGTGTTTTTTATTATAGCATAACTGCCCTCAAATGAAAATAAATGGTTTTGGTCAATTGCATAGATTGTTATTGAACGAAAATTATGTTATAAATGGAGGTAGTGTGATGGAAGTTGATAATAAATCTATATCAAGTGGTAAGGAGTCATGATAAATGTATTATGTACCAGATAACACAGAGAAATGTGGATATTATGAATGCACGAAGTGCGGAACAAGATTTCTGAGCCTTTCCGTGGATGAGATGGAGGAATGCCCTGACTGTGCAGCAGAATGGGACCCGGAGATCGGACCGGACGAGGTGATGGAAGCAGAGGAGAAAACTGCAAAGCTCATGCGGATCGTAGAGGGCGCAGAAGAGGTAGAGAAGATGGATGCATTGCTCAGCCTGGCTATAACGGGCGGAGATTATAACTGGATCTAAGAAGTATACATGCAAGTATACAGGGGCAAAGATCAATATAATATGAGTAGAGGTTAACACATGATTACAAATGACGCTACATTATTAAAGGTAAAGCACGAGGTGCTCTATGAGGTGGCAAAGCTTGCGTATGATGGCAAGCTGAATGACGAGAGGGACAATCTTCCATATAAGATGGTTCCCGGCCCGCAGCCATTTTTCAGATGTTGTATATACAGAGAGAGGGAGGTCATCAGACAGAGGATCAGGCTCGCTGAGGGCAAGGCGCCTGGAACTGAGGATGATGGAAATGTTGTCCAGATCATCAACTCTGCCTGTGAAGGATGTCCTATCTCACGTTACGTAGTAACCGATAACTGTCAGAAGTGTATGGGAAGAGCGTGCCAGCAGGCGTGCCGTTTCGGAGCTATCAGCATGGGACGTGACAAGTCATACATCGACCCGTCAAAATGTAAGGAGTGTGGACAGTGTGCCAAGGCATGTCCATACAACGCCATCGCAGATCTGATGCGTCCATGTATCAAGAGCTGTCCTGTGGGAGCCATATCTGTGGCTGAGAACGGAACAGGTATCGCCGTTATAGACAAGGACAAATGTATAGATTGTGGTTCATGTATCCACAAGTGCCCATTTGGCGCGATCGGATCAAAATCTTATATAGTAGATATAATAAATGACATGAGAGCCGGCAAGAAGGTATTTGCCATGTTCGCACCTGCCACATACGGACAGTTCGGTGCGGATATCACCATGGCGAGCTGGAGAACAGCCATGAAGAAGATAGGCTTCTACGATGCAGTGGATGTGGGACTTGGTGCCGACATGACAGCCATGGCAGAGGCAAAGGAATGGATGGAGGCCAAGGCGGAGGGCAAGAAGAAGACCACCTCATGCTGTCCTGCATTCAAGCTTCTGGTGGAGAAGCATTTCCCTGAGCTGGCAGACAGGGTATCTGAGACCGTATCACCTATGTGTGCGGTGTCGAGATACATCAAGGAGAATTATGAGGATGCCGTGACAGTATTCATAGGGCCTTGTATCGGCAAGAAGGCGGAGAGTGCAGCCGGTGAGAAGGAGTCTGCGGATTATGCGCTGACATACGGAGAGATCAGAGCTATGCTGAGAGCAAAGGATGTCAAGCTTGAGCCTGAGGCTGAGGACAACGACCAGTCCACACTGTTCGGCAAGAAATTTGCAAATGCAGGTGGAGTCACAGCGGCAGTCATAGAGAGTATGAAGGAGCTCGGCTGTGAGGACGAGGTTAAGGTGTGCAAATGCGATGGAATAGATGCATGTAAGAAGGCACTGACCCTCATGAAGTTCAACAGATTCCAGGATGACTTCATGGAAGGAATGGCGTGCGAGGGCGGATGTGTAGGCGGTCCTTCAAGACACAGGGATCCGAACATGGCTATGCGTGACAGAAAGACTGCACTTGATAAGTCTACAGATATCAACATCACAGAGAATCTTGAGAAGCAGGGTGCGGACAAGATCGATATGGTGAGAGATTAAGGCATGGAGGACAAAGGCATGGCAACAGGCTTGATATTTGTGATATGTGTGCTTATATTTGTGTGCGTATCGGTGGTTACGGCTATACTTGTATACAAGTCACAGATGCGTAAGAAGAGGCTTCAGTGGGACAGTCAGCAGCAGACACAGGATTCCCGGCAGGGACACGATCAGTAGAGATCATATATTGAAATAATGAAAAATAAGGCGTGCAGAGGTGTAGATGAAACCTGATTTATCCGGGTGATTCATCGCTGCACGCCTTATTTTTATGGATTGAGGGCAAATCCTGTGCAGTCAAAATGTAATACCAATATGTGAAAATAAATTAAAACTTTTAATTTTCTGTTGACATGACAAAGAGATATGATAATATATGGATGTAGTAATCGAAACTACGTGTGAAGCTAATTGAAAACGCACATTAAAGTAATGTTTATTTTGATTGCTAGATAAAAATACGAACTTAGAAGACTTTTTATACCAAGTTAATACATAATGTGATTAAAAACGGCATGTATCGCCGACATTAAAGGGCGGAAAAGTCGTTTTACCATATATTTAAACAGAACATATAGTTTATGGAGGAAAAATAACATGTCAACAGAAATGAAACCAGAGCAGGGAATAGCAGGAAAGTTCGTGAGATCAGCCCTTGATGAGAATGGAGTTCTCAGCAAGATCGAATTCACAAACAGCGAGAAGTTCAACTTCGCATTTGATGTAATGGACGCTCTGGCAGAGAAGGAGCCTGATCAGACAGCGCTCATCTACGTATCAAAGGATAGAACTATCGAGAAGAAATTCACATTCCAGGATATCAAGGATTATTCTAACAGAGCAGCTAACTACTTCAAGAGCCTCGGAATCAAGAAGGGTGACAAGGTAATGCTCGTATTAAAGAGACATTATCAGTACTGGTTCACCATGATGGCTCTCCACAAGATCGGTGCCATCGCTATACCGGCGACAAACATATTAAAGGCAACAGATTATCAGTACAGAATCGAGGCAGCAGACGTATCAGCAGTTGTATGTACATCAGATGATGGTATCACAGCATCCATAGATACATTTGCCGATGACAAGCTGACAAAGGTCGTTGTAAATCATCCTGTTGAGGGATGGAACTTCTTCGACGAGGGAATCATGGAGTGCAGCACTGAGTTCCCAAGACCTACAGGTGAGGATGCCGTAGGAGGAAAGGACGACATACTGTTCGTCATGTTCACATCAGGAACAACAGAGCATCCAAAGATGGTTGCACACAATCATCTGTATCCACTTGGACATTACATCACAGCAAAGTACTGGCACTGCAACAAGCCGGGTGAGGTTCATCTCACAGTATCAGATACAGGCTGGGGCAAGGCTCTCTGGGGCAAGCTCTACGGACAGTGGCTGTGCGAGGCATGTGTATTCGTATTTGACTTTGATACATTCAGCGCAGACACGATATTCAAGCTCATTGAGAAGTATCATATCTCAACATTCTGTGCACCTCCAACACTGTACAGAATCCTTATCCGTATGGATATGAGCAAGTACAACCTCTCATCACTCAGATACTGTACAACAGCAGGTGAGGCGCTTAACCCTGAGGTATTTGACGTATTCAAGGAGAAGACAGGATTCACTATATATGAAGGATTTGGTCAGACAGAGACAACACTTACCATTGGAAACCTTGAGAATACAACTCCAAGACCGGGATCAATGGGTAAGGCAAGCCCGATGTATGACGTGAGGATCATGAAGGCAGACGGAACATTTGCTGCACCTGGTGAGACGGGTGAGATCGTCATCAACATCGCAGACGGCGCACCGGACGGACTGTTCATGGAATACTACAAGGATCCACAGAGAACAGCCGAGGTTATGCATGACGGCTTCTATCACACAGGTGATACTGCTTATCAGGATGAGGATGGATATTTCTGGTTCGTTGGCCGTGTGGATGATATCATCAAGGTTGCAGGATACAGAGTAGGACCTTTCGAGATAGAGAATGAGATCATGAGAATCCCTTATGTCCTTGAGTGTGCAGTTACATCTGTACCTGACAGCACAAGAGGTCAGGCGATCAAGGCTACTATCGTCCTCACAGAGGGCACAGTTGGCGATGAGAACCTCAAGAAGGAGCTCAAGAGATACTTCAAGGAGAACATCGCAAGCTACAAGAGACCTAGAGTTATCGAGTTCGTTGATGAGATGCCAAAGACCATCAGCGGTAAGGTAAGACGTGTTGAGATCAAAGAGAAGGACTGGAAGTAAATCAGAAATCAGGTGAAGAAAAATGATAGATATAGATATGAGTAAGATCAAGCCATACGAGAGACCGGTTTATTACTATGAGACAGACAGGATGCAGATAGTTCATCACTCCAACTACATCAGATGGATCGAGGAGGCTAGAATGGACTGGATGACACAGATCGGATGGGATTACAAGTCCATCGAGGATGACGGATATATCATCCCTGTACTCGGTGTTACAGCAGAGTACAAGACCATGAGCCACTTCGGAGATGACGTGCTGATACATGTCAGCCTGTCAGAGTACACAGGTGTGCGTGTGGGCTTCTCATACGAGATCGTGGACAAGAAGACCGGTGAGCTCAGATGTCTCTGCACAAGCTCACATTGTCTGCTGGATGGCAATAACAAGCTTGTGTTCATCAGAAAGGCATATCCTGAGTATGATCAGTTGTTCAAGAAGCTGCTTGCAGATTACAAAGAGACTCACAAATAATATGTTTTAATTAAAGATTAATTAGAGCTAACAGAGGTCAGTAAAAAATGTGTGAAAGCGTTTTTTACTGACCTTTTTTTGAGCGATAAATTTAGCTAAATAATGTGTATTTGTTTAAAACCATCTTTTTAAATATTGGCTAAAATGCTATAATGGAAGCGGTTGCGTGGGAATATACAGCAGGGTAAAAACTGCAAGGAGGGATTCTTTGAAAGAGACATCACTTGACAACAGAGATTATAAAAAACAGGTACAGGATATACTGTATGACAACTATATCAAGCTTGCACTGGTCAACATAGATACTGGGGAGTATATCAGCGTCATCAGCGTAGATGGGAACGCTGACAGCTTTGACCATGTGGAGGATGTATCGTCGTATTTCCGTGAGAACAGGGGCATTGAATGCTGTCATCCTGACGAGGTCAGAGAATTTGCACTTATGTGTGATATGAAGCATATAAAGAAGCTTATAGATGCGGGTGCCAGATCCATAGTGCGCAATTTCAGGTTCAGGCTCAGACTGGGCTGCGATTATGAGTGGGTAGCCATGGACATAGAGGTGGAGAAAGAGCCGCGAGAGGATGGACAGTGGGTTCTGTTCGGCATGAAGACCGTCAGCCCGGAGTCACTGGTGCTTGAGGACAGCCTGAGATCTCTCACCAGAGTGTACAGGCGCATATTCAGAATAGATGTAACTCACAACGTGTGTGAGACCCTGAGGGGTGGTTACATACGGAATAAGGACGAGGTGAAGCATGACTGCCTGACGGATTACATGGGAGAGATGGCGGCGTGTGGAGAGATATACCCGGATGACATTGCAAGGGTAAAGAAATGTCTGTCTCCAGAGTTCCTCACGAAATTCTTCGCAAATGGACATGACAGATTTACCATACGTTACAAGAGAAAGATGGATATGGTGTACAGATGGGTGATGACTGAGATATTGCCGACATCCGAGTACAGGGATGACAACAAGGTCTTTTATCTGTATACCAGAGATATACATGAGGAGTATTCTGCGAGCATAGAGAAGCAGGAACTTCTGGAGTTTTACAGTTATAAGGATGCCCTCACGCATTTGTCGAACCGCAATTCATTCAACATTTTGTGCGATGCATATGCGGGAAGAACTGACAAACCTCCGGTGGGATTCATATTCAATGATGTGAATAAACTGAAGTACGTGAACGATCATTATGGACACAAGGAGGGCGACCTCTATCTCCAGAGAGTTTCACAGATGCTGGCACAGCAGTTTGGGGAGAATGCCTGCTACAGGATAAGCGGAGACGAGTTCGTTGTGGTCATCATGGATGTGAACGAGCAGATATTTAACTCCATGGTAGCAAAGTACAGAGAGGTCATTGATGAACAGGAGGAGGCACCTGTTGCATTTGGCGCTGTCTGGGAAGCCGCACCGGAGACGATAGACCAGATCATGAACGTGGCCGAGAGAAGGATGTATGAGGATAAGAAGAAGTTCTATGCGAAGCATCCTGAGGTGAAGAGACGCGAGATCGTAGAGAGAGAAGCCGGTGTTCCGGTGACAAAAGCACATGCGGATGGAGAGCTTCCGCACTATAGGAATCTTGGAAGAACAGACAGGATATTTGATGCGCTGGCGGCGACCACGAAGAGAAACTTTATATTTATGAATGACCTGGATACAAATGTGACTAAGTGGTCTGCAAGCGCGGTGGACTATTTTGGACTGCCGGGGCAGTATATATATGACACACAGAAGATCTGGGAGGATCTCATACATCCCGATGACAGGGCTGCATTTGAGCAGGATATTGAGGATGTATTTGCGGGACGTAAGAAGTATCATGATGTGGAATACAGAATGAGGAACAAGAAGGGTGATTATGTGGTCTGCACATGCAGAGGCCTTATCACCAAGAAGGAGAATGGAGATCCTGAGTTCTTTGTTGGAACTGTTATAAATCATGGTGTCATAGATGGAGTTGACCCTGTGACAAATCTGCACAATCAGCAGGAATACACGAAGTATATATCTGTGCATCTCAAGAATAAGCAGACCATGAGTATTCTGGCGATCGGAATATCCATGTTCAACAGCATTAATATAATGTACGGATATGCCTATGGCAATTCAGTGCTCAAGGATTTTGCTGCAAAGCTCAAGAATGTGGTCGGCGGCAAGGGGCTTGTGTTCAGGCTGGACGGAGCCAAGTTTGCCATTTGCTCAAATGTATACACGAGGCAGGAGCTTAAGGATGTGTACAGACATATTCAGAATCTTGCTCTTGAGAATGTTGGGCCGAGTGGTACAGCGATACCGCTGAAGCTGTATGGCGGAGGATTGGTCTATGACCATATTGGCGCTGATGAGGATGTCATCAAGAGCAGCGTGGATTATGCCATGGAGAGATCCAAGGAGGACAACCACGGTGAGTTGGTATTCTTCAACGAGGAGATCAAGGATAATGACAGGATGAGACTCAAGCTCTACAGCACCATCCACAAATGCGTGGCCAACAACATGGAGGGCTTCTTCATGTGCTATCAGCCGATAGCCAATTCGGAGACCGGACATATAGTTGGAATGGAGGCACTTCTCAGATGGAAGCACAGGGAATTCGGTGTGGTCCCTCCGGGAATGTTCATTCCATGGCTGGAGATGGAGCCTTGCTTCTTCGAGCTTGGCAACTGGATCATAGAGCAGGCACTCACCGACGGTATGGAGATCCGCAAGGTCAGACCGGATTTCGTGGTGAATGTCAACATAGCCGCAACGCAGCTTGAGAACCACGGTTTCAGGGATGCTGTTGTGGACATATTACACAGGACGAAGTTCCCTCCGCAGTATTTCTGCATTGAGCTGACGGAGAGATGTAAGAATATGGACATTGTTTTCCTGAAAAATGAACTGGACTTCTTCCGGAAGCTCGGTATCAAGATAGCCATAGATGATTTTGGCACAGGAAATGCAACGCTCAATCTGCTCACTGAGCTTCCGATAGATGAGCTTAAGGTTGATATGTCATTTGTCAGGGGCATACAGGAGAGCAAGCCAAATCAGGTCCTTGTGCAGGCGGTTGTGTCCTGTGCCCGGGAACTCGGCTACAAGAGCTGTATTGAGGGCGTGGAGGACAAAGCACTCTTCGAGTACCTTCACAGGTACGGCTCGACTTATTACCAGGGATATCATTTCTCCAAGCCAGTTACGCTGGAGGAATTTAAGAAGCTTTTGTGAGGATGGATGACGACCCGCTTGGTAATATATACATCCGCAATCACGCTTGACTTACTGCACTTCGATTGGGTGCTATCTGCATGGTGCTCCGACCGCCAAAAGGGCGTCGGCGGATCTACGCACCAGCAAGCACCATCGAAGCACAGACGTCTGCGCTACCGATTGCCGATGTATATATTACCAAGCGGGTCTTACGTTGTGACCGACTTTGAGTAACTTTGTGTTGTATGCGCTCGGTTTCAGCAACGATAAGGGCGTTGCTGCTTACACCTCGGCAGGAAGCATCGAAGCTCGGTAGTCCGCACTACCGATTGTAGATACCACAGTACCCTCTCACATTGTGTTCTTTTTGGGGGATTTTGGCTTGTTTGGGATAAAATTGTATCTAAATGAGTTTGAAAATGGCTAAAAGATACAATTCCTGGGAATTTGTGTTATTTTAGGAATTTTTTTGCGAAAAAGATAAAATTTTGTGCTATTTGACTTGCTTGCTTCAGGTTGACATAGGACATGGGCGTTGATAAGATTGGGGTAATTGTGACAATATAATATGTTGGGTGTATAGTCCCGGAGAATTCCGGCGAATGAGACATACCACACACATGGCGGACTGGTCGTATAAGGAAGCTTTTGGTGCCCGGGCAGATGCTGTGAACGAGGTGTGCTCAGTAAGAAGAGAAGTGCGGTGAGAATCCGTCGCAACAGCCATTACTGTATGCAGAGCATAGACTCTGGCAAGTCAGATCGCTTGCTATATATCCACTCGGAATAATGTGAAAGGAGACACGATTATGAAGAGAAGAATTTTTGCTATGTGTATGGCGATGTGCATGATGGCAATGGTTGTGTTCACAGGAACAACAGGAAATGCTGCGAATGTGTATGCGGCGGATGGTGTAACGGATTCTGCGGTATATGCAGAGCAGGATGGCATAACTGATTCTGCAATATACACAGTGGCAAACGATATGACGAATCTGGCAGTATCTACAGCGACGAATGACGAGACGGATTCGGTGACAGGAACTGCGACAGAGGAAACTGCAGATGTGGCTGCGGTTGATTACACACAGGCACTTGACAAGACTCTTGCCTATCTGAGAAAGATGGCTGATGATCCACAGTATGAGGCTGAGTGGAACGTGATGACTCTTGCCAGAAGCGGTTATGAGGATGAAGCATGGTATGGAGAATACTATGACAATATTGTGGAGTATGTTCAGTCGTGTGTTAAGGAGACAGGTTCTTTAAAGCTCGATAAAAAGCAGAATAAGGGTACGGATAATTCCAGGGTCATACTGGCTTTAACTGCGATTGGCGCTGATGCCACAAATGTAGGTGGATACAATCTGCTTGAGCCGTTGGCTGATATGAATTATGTGACAAAACAGGGAATCAATGGCCCGGTGTATGCGCTTATAGCTTTTGACACGGCAGGATACGATATTCCGAAGCTTCCAGACGGAAGTGAAGGCGTGCAGACGACAAGGGAAGGACTTGTTGAATATATCCTTGGAAGGGAGCTTGATGGTGGAGGATGGGCATTTTCCGGTAAAACTGCTGACCCGGATATGACAGGTATGACAATTCAGGCACTTGCGCCGTATTACAAGTCTAACACAGAGGTTAAGACGGCGGTTGACAGGGCACTTGAGGTAATGTCAGGACTGCAGAAGGATGATGGTGGATTTGCTTCATGGGGAACTGTGAATTCTGAGAGCTGTGCGCAAGTGATATGTGGATTGCTTGATATAGGCAGGGATGCCGGAACAGATGAGGCATTTGTCAAAAATGGACATTCTGTACTGGATGCTTTGATGGGATTCTATGTTGCGAGTGCCGGTGGATTTGCACATGCGGCAAATCAGAATGGTGAACTGGTTGTAAATGGAATGGCTTCGCAGCAGGCTGGATATGCGCTGACTGCATATGACAGATTCAAGAAGGGCAGGAACACACTGTACGATATGTCAGATGCAAAGCCGTTATATATCAGATCCGTGTCGGCAGCGGATGTGAAGCTCAGTACCAGTTCATATGTGTACGACGGCAAGGCTAAGAAGCCGGGAGTGACGGTGAAGATCGGTGACAGAGTGCTTAAGGATGGTGTGGATTACACCGTATCATATCAGAACAATGTCAATATTGGTAATTCGGCAAAGGTAGTGGTGACCGGCAAGGGAATATTCAAGGGTTCAGTCAGCAAGACATTTGTCATAAAGATGGCAGCTCCGGCTAAGACGAGTGTGTCGGTGAGCAATGGAGCAGCCGGCGTAACAGTAAAGTGGAAGAAAGCGGCACGGGCTGACAGATATGTGGTGCTCAGGAAGGTTGGAAATGCAAAGAACTGGACGACTGTGACCACCACAAAATCTCTGAGCTACACTGACCGGAAGGTCGCAAATGGCAAGAAATATATCTATGCAGTTAAGCCTGTTGGAAGTGGCGGGGAGGCTGCGTATACGACCCAGACAATATACAGGGTCAATCAGGAAAAGATAACAAAGATAAAGTCAACGGTGAAGAAGAAGTGCACTGTGACTTATAGAAAAAATACGAGCGCTTCGGGTTACAGGGTGATGTATTCAACGGATAAGACATTTAAAAGGAATGTCAAGGTGTACAGGGCATCGGTAAACAAGAAGACAAATGTGACGTTGAGCGGACTCAAGGCAGGAAAGCGGTATTATGTCAGAGTTCAGGGATTCAAAAAGGTCGGAAAGACTTATTATTACGGAGCCTGGAGTAAGACTGTAAACGTTGTGATCCGAAAGAAGTAGGAATATGGATAAGATAAAGGAATTTGTAAAGAAATACAAAAAACATATAGGTGGAGCTGTGGTTGTTCTGCTGATCCTGGTATGGGCTTTCTGGTACGGAGGAAATGCACCGGGAGCCAGGGGCTTCAAGCTGGAAAAGACAGAAGAGGGAGTCACGACTGAAGCTGTAGGTGGAGCGGAACTGACGGAGACCACGCAAAAGACAGAGACAACGACTGAGGCGGATAAGAAAAAGAATTCTGACAGCTCAGTAACGGAGACTTCATCAGAGACGCAGGCGGCTTCAGACACATCTGAAACAGAAGATCAGACTACTGATGCGAGTACATCGGAGGCTGTGACAGAACGAAATACCGAGACTACCACGGAGAAAAAGACAGAGGCTACTACAAAGAAGAATACTACCACGGAGTCTTACAAAACGACGGAGAAGAAACCGGGAACCACGACGACTACGGAAAAGCGGAAACCGGATAAGACAACTGCTGATTCGTCTGCCACGACAAAGGCAACCACAGAGAACACAACTGAGGCGCCGAAGAAAACTTACAGTTGCACTATATCAATAGGATGTTCCACAATATTTGATAATCTGGAACTGCTCAAACCAGAGAAAAAGGATTATGTGCCTGAGGATGGTGTCATTCTGGGAACTGTGACCGCCACATTTGAGGAGGGAGACACGGTATTTGAGGTACTTAAATCGGTGTGCAAAGATTATGGTATACAGCTTGAATACTCTTGGACGCCTATGTATGGAAGTTATTATATAGAAGGAATTCACAATCTGTATGAATTTGACTGCGGGGACGGCTCAGGCTGGATGTACTCGGTGAATGGCTGGTTTCCAAATTATGGCTGTTCGAGTTATGAACTCAAGCAGGGAGATGTGATAAAATGGCTCTATACATGTGATCTGGGAGCAGACGTTGGTTCCGAGATGCACTGACAGATTCCCTGAGACATGGGCACTGGACATAGTGATTGATAGGAGATAAAAACATAATTGTGAAAAGACAGGATTCATTTTCCACATATCACCCTATAGTCAATCTGGTATACTTTATATTCACTATAGGATATGCCCTGGCATTTACCCATCCGGTGTGCCTGGGCATGTCCTTTATAGGGGCATTTGTATACTCGGTATTGCTTCGGGGGTATGATGGTTTCAGGACAAATATAAAATATATGATCCCGCTTATATTGCTGACGGCGCTTATCAATCCGGCGTTCAGCCATCAGGGGGTGACGATACTTGCGTATTTTCCGTCAGGCAATCCGTTGACATTGGAGTCCATAATGTATGGAATCATGGCGGCGTTCATGCTGGTGACTGTGATATGCTGGTTTTCATGTTTTAACTGCGTGATATCATCAGACAAGATGGTGTACCTGTTCGGCAAGGCTGCGCCTGTGTTGTCGCTGATACTTTCTATGACACTGAGGTTTATCCCGGACATAGCGGGACAGTTTGGAAAGGTGTACAGGGCACAGAGAGCATCTGGATATCAGACTAAAGGTTCGCATTTTGTGAGAATCAGGACGGGCTGTCATGTTTTTTCCGCCGTTGTTACCTGGGCTCTGGAACGGGCGCTTGTCACTGCAGACAGCATGAGATCAAGGGGATATGGACTTCCCGGAAGATCTGCATATTCGCTATATAGATTTAGAAAAAGTGATGTTAAAGCCATCGTTTTTATTCTTGCGTGTGGTTTATATGTGCTGGCTGGCAGTGTGCGCGGAGGATTTACGTTCTGGTATTATCCGTCCATAAGAGGAAATGTAGGTGGGGCGTTTACTATAAGTATGTATGTAGTATATGTATGCCTTATATGCGTTCCAATATATATGCAGGCAAAAGAGAATGTTAGGATTCACAAAATGTGATAAAGGAGAAGCTGTGAATATATTAGATATAAAAGAACTGACATTTGCATATCCAGATAGCAGCGATGATTCAGGTGAAAAATATCTGCCTGATGCATTGAAAAATGTGACGCTATCTGTAAAACAGGGGGGATTTGTGGTCATACTGGGAAGTTCCGGATGTGGAAAGACCACTCTTCTGAGACAGTTGAAGACTAGCATCGCTCCGCACGGAAGATTATCCGGGGAGATAGAGTTCAAGGGAAGAAGTCTGAAGGAGATGGATGACCGGACGTCGGCAAAACAGATCGGATTTGTACAGCAGGATGTCGATGCGCAGCTTGTCACGGACAAGGTATGGCATGAACTGGCATTTGGATTGGAAAGTCTGGGTTACGATAATGGCTATATCAGACGGCGTGTCGCGGAGATGTGTTCATTCTTTGGGTTATCTGGGATATTCCACAGGAAGGTTACGGAGCTGTCGGGTGGGCAGAAGCAGATGGTGAACCTTGCATCGGTTATGGCTCTGTCACCTGAAGTACTGATACTGGATGAACCGACCAGCCAGTTGGATCCGATAGCGGCGAATGAATTTATAGCATGCCTTGTGAGGATCAACAGGGAGCTTGGCACAACCATCATCATGACTGAGCACAGACTGGAGGAGGTGCTTCCGGTGTGCAGCAGAGCGGTGGTCATGGATGAGGGTACGG
The DNA here is from genome assembly GCA_963600665.1 of Bifidobacterium catenulatum. GTDB lineage: Bacteria > Bacillota > Clostridia > Lachnospirales > Lachnospiraceae > Coprococcus. The sequence goes on from CAVCCL010000125.1 coordinate 29,967, forward strand.
TGCTGTGTCAGGGAACTGTCAAGGAGGTTGCTGCCATCCTGAAAAATGAAGGACAGAGCTTGAGTGGTAAAGGCGTAGACAGAAACGGGTTGTATCTATCTATGCCGGCGGCTGTCCAGGTGTATCTGGGGCTTGATGGCTCGGATGAATCCCCGGTGACTGTAGCGGAGGGACGAAACTGGTTGTCACAGTTTGACAGTAAGTACAGGGAACTGGGGCGTGATGTTGCACCCGGGTATGTGCTGGAGGATGAATTAGATGACAAGGCTGCTGGTGGCCAGAAAGAGAATCATGATGCGGGTGGTACTGCAGGTAGAAGAATAGAGAAGCATCAGGACAAGTCCTGGGCTGTCAGGATAGATGAGGTTCATTTCAGATATGACAAGGGTTCGCAGGAAGTTCTAAGGGGGCTTGACCTTGACATATACGAGAACGAGATCCTTATGATAAATGGAAGTAACGGATGCGGCAAATCGACATTGCTCTCCCTGATAGCGGGGGTAAATAAGCCGTACCGTGGCAGAATAAAGATAGAACAGGGTAAAAGTGTGGGTATGCTCCCGCAGAACCCGGAACTGCTTTTCACAAGACGTTCTGTCCGGGAAGAACTGGTGGATGCAAGTGACAGAAAACAGTTGGTGGACATAGTCAGGTTCTGTAAGCTGGAGCATTTGCTGGACAGACATCCGTACGATCTGTCAGGAGGAGAGAAGCAGAGGCTGGCACTTGCAAAGGTGCTTCTGTATGATCCTGATATTCTTCTCATGGATGAGCCGACAAAAGGGCTCGACAATGGGTTTAAGGCAGAACTTAAATGTATGCTCAGGGATCTGCAGCGGCGAGGCAAGACCATAGTGGTGGTGAGTCATGACGTGGAATTCTGCGCTGTGGCAGGAGACCGCATAGCGCTGCTGTTCGATGGGGAGCTTGCCACAGTGAACGGTGTACAGGAATATCTGGCAGGTAATAATTTCTTCACCACTGCGGCGGCGAGGATATCCCAGGGAATACTTCGCGGTGCAGTTACTGTTTCTGATATATTGAAGGCATATGGAGTCATGGAGTCGGAGACAGATGGATATTATTCTGGCAAGGGTGATCCTGATATAGATAATAGAGTGAGTCTAGGACAACGAGAAGATATTCTGGAATCGCAAGATGATGCTATAATAAAGGATATAACTTTGACGAGGGAGCGCGAAGCTGATCCCCTGAAATGGTGGCAGATCCTTACTATATCAGTCACATCGGTGATCATCATATTCTGCTTCTGGCAGACCATGGCTCAGTCCAATCTGGCAGATCTTGTGCAGAGGGGAATGACCATCACGTCAAAGGGATGGAAATATCTGGCCATGTATGGAGTGATGATATGTGCCATAGCGGGACTGCTCCTGGCTATAAGACCTGTCACCAGAAAGAAGAACGAGGATATTGTCATGGAAGCTGCCGGACACAGATCCGTCAGGAGAACAATATTCAGCATAGTGGCCATGCTCGTTGTGATCCCATTTACGATATGGTTTGGCTGTGAGAAACTTGGAGACAAGAAGTATTATTTTATATCTATGCTTATTATAATAGAAGCAATGATTCCGTTCTTTGTATCATTTGAGGGAAGAAAGCCCAAGGTAAGGGATATAGTCATACTGGCGGTCATGTGTGCTCTGGCTGTCACTGGCAGGGCGGCATTCTTCATGCTTCCGAACTTCAGTCCCACCATGGCCATAGTGATCATCTCTGGAGTGGCATTTGGCTGTGAAGGGGGATTTGTGGTCGGTGCAATGTCCATGTTCGTGTCCAATTTCCTGATGGGGCAGGGCCCGTGGACTCCGTGGCAGATGTTTGCCATGGGACTGGTGGGCTTCCTGGCGGGACTCTTCTTTTCCAAAAGCGGAGTGCGGACAAAGAACACGACAAAGCTTGGATTGTGCATATTCGGCGCTCTTATCTGCATATTGATATACGGTGGGATAATGAACCCGGCGTCGGTGATAATCTGGCAGCCTGCTGTGAACAGGAGCATGATCATTGCGTCATATGTGACGGGATTCCCATTCGATGTGGTGCATGGAACCGCCACAGTGATATTCCTGTGGCTGCTGGCAAGACCATTTCTTGAGAAGCTGGACAGGGTGCGGATCAAGTATGGTGTTCTGTAGACAAATAATAAAATGATTGAGGATTACAGCTATGATAAGAAATGAGAAACTGGAAGATATCTCAGATGGAAGATTGTACGATGCAAATGATATGGTGAAGGCGTACTGCAATGAGTGCAAGGGATGTCATGCCTGTTGCACCGGGATGGGAAGTTCCATCATTCTTGATCCCCTGGATGTGATGAGACTTTGCAGGGAGACCGGGAAGAATTTCACACAGCTTCTTGAGAAAGAGCTTGAGGTAAATGTGGTGGATGGTCTGGTTCTGCCAAATATAAGAATGACGGCAGACCAATGTCCGTTCCTTAACGATGAAGGCAGATGCAGTATCCACAGCGCGAGGCCGGGATTTTGCAGACTTTTCCCGCTTGGCAGATACTACACCGATGACGGATTCAAATATATCCTGCAGATACATGAGTGTGAGCGTGCGGGCAGGACTAAGGTCAAGGTGGCCAAGTGGATAGACACCGAGGAGCTTCCGCGGTATACGAAGTATATAAATGACTGGCATAAGTTCCAGAAGGATATGCAGAGAAACCTCATCGAGTACATGCGCTCCGGTGAGGATGAGACTGCAAGAAATCAGACCATGCTGGTGCTGCAGGTCATGTACGTGGGAATGTATGATGTGGAGAAGGATTTCTATGAGCAGTTTGATGCGAGGCTTGCGCATATTAGGAGTCTGCTGTGTATGACGGAGTAGGGTGTAGAGTATTTGAACAGAACTTAGTGTCCCGTATTCAGACATTTGAGTCATAGAGTTAGTTAGGGTAGACGTTATTTATTTGGTAGGCAGGTATATGGATCATATGGGAACAGTTAGAGAAATCGTAGACAAGACATTTGAATATGGACAGGGCAGAGGAGATCTGCCGGGAGTCGATGAGCTGGCTGAAGTTATAGAAGTTCTGTCGGATTCAGAGAATGTCACAGGAGAAGACCAAAATGTGGATACGTCTGGGGGAGCTCAGGGGTCGCATGATGATCTCACTGACTTTGAGTATCTCAGAAGAATAGCCTACGATCTGGCTCACCAGAGGTTTGGTAACCACATATATATCAGAGGGCTCATAGAGTTCACAAACATTTGTAAGAATGACTGTTATTACTGTGGCATAAGAAAGAGCAACAGTCATGTAGACAGATACCGTCTTAGCAAAGAGCAGATACTTTCCTGTGCCGATGAAGGATATGTATTGGGATTCCGTACATTTGTGCTTCAGGGCGGCGAGGACGGAGGATTTTCGGACGAGGATATAGCAGATATAGTGAGGTGCATCAAGGAAAGACATCCAGATTGTGCCGTTACCCTGTCATTTGGCGAGCATCCGTATGAGACATACAGACTGTGGCGGATGGCCGGGGCGGACAGATATCTTCTGAGACATGAGACCGCGGACAAGGCACACTATGAAAGACTCCACCCTGAGGAGATGAGCTATGACAACAGAGTCCGATGTCTGTATGATCTTAAAAGTCTTGGATATCAGGTGGGAAGTGGATTTATGGTTGGATCGCCGTATCAGACACCGGTGAATCTGGCCGAGGATCTGCATTTTCTTGCAAAGCTGCAGCCTCAGATGATAGGAATTGGACCGTATGTTCCACATAAGGAGACGCCATTTGCGAAGATGGAGCAGGGAACGGTCAGGCAGACGCTGGTGATGATAAGTCTGCTGAGACTGATGTTCCCAAAGGCACTCATACCATCCACCACATCACTCGGTACGATAGCGGCGGATGGCAGGGAGCGTGGGTTTATGCACGGCGCAAATGTTGTCATGCCGAATCTGTCTCCTGTGTCAGTCCGAAAAAAATATGAGCTCTACGACAACAAGATATGTACGGGGGAGGAATCCGCCCAGTGCCGTGGCTGCCTGGACAGGCGCGCGGAGGCATTCGGATTCCAGGTTGTTGTCGATAGAGGAGATTACTTAGAATGAAAGCAGGTGAGAACATGACACTTCAGCAGCTTAGATATGTGGTTATGGTTGCGGATACGGGCACGATCACTGAGGCGGCAAACAGATTGTATATATCCCAGCCCAGCCTGACAAATGCCATCCATGAGCTGGAAAAAGAGATGGGGATAAATATATTTAACAGATCTAACAAGGGAATAAGTCCGTCCATAGAGGGCGAGGTTTTCCTCGGCTATGCGAGACAGGTGCTTGAGCAGGCGAAGGTCCTTGAGGACAAATACAAGGGGGACGATGGCGGCAAGAAGAGTTTCTGTGTGTCCACCCAGCACTATTCATTTGCGGTAAATGCATTTGTCGACCTGATAAAGAGATATGGCCAGGACGAGTATGATTTCAGTATAAGGGAGACACAGACATATGAGATCATAGAGGATGTCGCCAGAATGAGAAGTGAGATCGGAATATTGTTCATGAATGACTTTAATGAGAAGGTGCTGAACAAGATCCTCCGGGCAAATGACCTGGAGTTCCATGAGCTGTTCGTGGCAAATCCTCACGTGTTCATAAGCAGAAAGCATCCACTGGCGAAGAACGATATCATAACAAATGAAGAGCTGGAGGCGTATCCATATCTGTCATTTGAGCAGGGAGAGCACAATTCATTTTATTTTTCGGAGGAAATATTCTCCACAACGGAGAGAAAGAAGAATATAAGAGTCAGGGACAGAGCGACACTGTTCAATCTGCTCATAGGTCTGAACGGATATACGGTGTGCAGCGGTGTCATAGATGAAAAGCTGAACGGCAAGGACATAATCTCGGTGCCGCTGGCGGATGAGAGCGATATGAGGATTGGCTATATCGTTCACAGGAAGGCAATCCTCAGCAGACTTGGAAATACCTACCTCGGTGCGCTGGCAAATTATCTCACGGCGGGCGGTGATGAGCCGGAAGACCCAGTAAAAACTCATCAGAGAAAGCTTCAGCACAGGGGACGCTTCAATGAGATGAGGGATGACGGAGAGCCTGCCTGCGGAGATGTTAGGGAGAAAGCGGCGGAACATATGAGGAAAGTCAAAAAGGAAATATAGAAAAAGAGTGTGATGCAGGCTAGATTATCAGGTGGTATAATATCATTCTATAGGATATACTTATAAATATTACAAGGAATACAAGTTGGTACATTAGTATTGGAGGTCCATTATGGGGAATGCTTTGAAATTGCCAGTTGGAATAGAGAATTTCCAAGATATCATAAAAGAAAAATTTTATTACATTGATAAAACTGGGTTGATTGAACAGCTTTTGCAAAATTGGGGAAAGGTTAATCTGTTCACAAGACCAAGGAGATTTGGCAAGACCCTAAATATGAGTATGCTGAAAAGCTTTTTTGAGATAGGAACTGACAAAAAGCTCTTTGATGGACTTGCAATATCCCAGAATCAGGAATTGTGTGATGCTTATATGGGAAAGTACCCGGTTATATTTCTGTCCCTTAAAGGTGTTGAGGGACTTATCTATGACGATGCAGTGGCGATGTTCACATGGATGATAGGAAGTGAGGCCAGCAGATTTGCATTCCTTGCAGACAGCGAGAAACTTACAGAGGGAGAGAAAGCACAGTACCTGGAGATGACGGCTATCCGTGGTGGAAAGTACAGCATGGACAGGAACATTCTTGTATCTAGCCTGAAGGTATTATCCCAGCTCCTTTACAAACATTATGGACAGAAAACAATAATCCTGATAGATGAATACGATGTTCCACTTGACAAGGCATTTCAAAATGGTTATTACCGTGAAATGGTGTCCCTCATCAGGGGAATATTTGGCCAGGCTCTCAAGACAAATGAATACCTGCAGTTTGCGGTGCTGACAGGATGTCTCAGAGTGTCAAAGGAAAGTATATTTACAGGACTGAACAATTTTGAGATCAATTCCATAGTTGATATAGATCATGATGAGGAATTTGGATTTACCGATGAAGAGGTTAAAAAGCTGCTTGCAGATTACGATCTATCAGAAAGATATAGTGTTATAAAGGAATGGTATGATGGGTACCGATTTGGAAATGCGGAAATATACTGTCCGTGGGATGTGATAAATTATGTAAAGAAATTACTTTCGGATCCTGAGGCTGAGCCACAGGCTTTCTGGATAAATACAAGTGGTAATAGCCTTGTTAAACGGTTTGTCGATAAGGCTGACAGAACGACAAAGGATGAGATAGAGGGACTTGTTGCGGGTAAGGCGATAGAGAAAAATATAAGACTGGATCTCACATATGACGAGATCGATAACAGTATTGATAATCTCTGGAGTGTGCTGTTCACAACGGGATATCTGACTATGACAGACAAGGCTGTAGGCGGAGTATATAAACTGGTAATACCTAACAGAGAAGTGCGGGAGGTATTTGTATCTCAGATACAGGAGTGGTTCAGACAGACGGTGATAAGTGACAAGAAGCCTATGGGAGAACTTTGTCATGCTTTCCTGGATGGTGATGCAGAGACTGTGCAGAAACAGCTCACAGCGATTCTTGGAAGAATGATAAGTGTGTTGGATACAAAGGCACGGGATGAATATAAAGAAAGTTTCTATCATGGACTGTTGCTTGGACTTCTTAGAAGTGAGCCCGAATGGCTTATACGCTCTAACAGGGAATCGGGGGATGGTTTCAGTGACATAACGGTACTTCCAGAGGATCCCGATGCAGGAATCGTCATTGAAGTGAAGTATTCCTCGTCTGTAAAAGGACTTGAGAAAGCGTGCGAAAGTGCAATGTCGCAGATAAAGGAACGAAGATATGATGAGGCTTTGCGTGAAGATGGCAGGGGTGATATTCTGGCCTATGGAATAGCATTCTGCAGGAAACGGTGTATGGTGGTATGTGAACATCTGTAGGGGAATGTACGATATGAATACGGATTTTGGGTTGAACTGACATAGAATAGAAGATGCAAATATGGCGTGGATATAGCATAAAACTATATTCACGCCATATTTTTATGTATTATACAAGCGAATAGGGGTTCTATATAATGTGGAGCAGACGCATGAGAGATGCAGCGCATGGCGTCTACAAATTTCGCAAGGAATTACAGGAGGATATGATGAAGACATCGGTTATAGGATTTCCAAGGGTGGGAACATTAAGAGAATTAAAATTTGCATCTGAAAAATATTTCAGACATGAGATAACGGCGCAGGAGCTTACAGACACTGCCGCAGATCTCAGACATAGACACTGGGTAACACAGGTGGCAGCGGGGATAGATTTTATTCCATGCAACGACTTTTCATTCTACGATATCGTGCTTGATACAGCAGTTCTTCTCGGAATCGTGCCAAAGAGATACAGAGAACTTAATGTCTCAAAGCTCGACACGTATTTTGCCATGGCGAGGGGATACCAGGGCGAGTCAGGTGATGTGAAGGCACTTGCGATGAAGAAGTGGTTTAACACGAACTATCACTACATAGTTCCTGAGATAGAGGATGACACAGTGATAAGCTTAGGCAGTGAGAAGCTTGTAGGTGAATATGAGGAGGCCAAGGAGCTGGGGATCAAGACAAAGCCTGTGGTTACAGGACCGTACACTATGTTGAAGCTCTGCAGATATGTGGGATCAAAGAATGCAGAAGATTTTGCTGATGATGTGGCAGAGGCTTACAGACAGCTCATCGCCGAGTGCACTGAAAAAAATGTGGAGTGGCTGCAGTTCGATGAACCGTCACTGGTGAGGGATATGGATGACGATGATAAGGCACTTTTCCACAGGGTGTATGACAGGGTATTTGCAGATCATGCAGGCTGTAAGATACTTCTCCAGACATATTTCGGTGATGTGAGGGATGTGTATGAGGATATCATAAATATGCCATTTGCTGGAATAGGCCTTGACTTTATAGAGGGCAGACAGACCAGACAGCTTATAGACAGATTCGGATTCCCTGAGGATAAGGTGCTTTTTGCCGGACTGGTAAATGGAAAAAATATCTGGAGAAATCATTACGACAAGACCCTCAAGATAGTAGGTCAGCTCCGCGATAAGAAGATAAATGTGGTTTTATCTACATCCTGCTCATTGCTCCATGTGCCATATACGCTTAAGCATGAGACAAAGCTGTCACAGGACTATCTGAAGTTCTTTGCATTTGCGGAGGAAAAGCTTACTGAACTCTCGGAGCTTGCGGCACTTGCCGAGAGTTATAACTATACAGAGCTTGAGGCATACCACAAGAACCAGGAGTTATTTGTGGGAACAAGAGATTGTAACAGCGATGAGGTGAGACAGAGACTTGCGGCGGTGACTGAGGCAGATTATGTAAGACTTCCGAAGAGAAGTGAGAGGCAGGCACTTCAGAAGAAGGAATTTGGACTTCCTGAGCTTCCGACAACCACTATAGGTTCATTCCCACAGACTAAGGATGTGAAGTCCCAGAGAGCGCAGCTCAGAAAGGGAGAGATATCCGAGCAGGAGTATGTGGACTTTGTAAAGGGAAAGATAAAGGAATGTGTAAAGTGGCAGGAGGACATCGGACTGGATGTGCTTGTGCATGGCGAGTATGAAAGAAATGACATGGTTGAATATTTCGGTGAGGCACTTGGCGGATTCCTGTTCACTGAGAAAGCATGGGTACAGTCATATGGAACGAGATGCGTAAAGCCGCCTGTGATATGGGGTGACGTATACCGCAAAAAGCCGATCACGGTTGACTGGTCCGTATATGCACAGTCGCTCACAGACAAGATCATGAAGGGAATGTTGACCGGTCCGGTGACGATACTCAACTGGTCATTCCCAAGAGAGGATATATCGATCAAGGAATCTATATCACAGATAGCGCTTGCGATCAGAGATGAGGTGCTGGATCTTGAGGCGCATGGAATAAAGATGATACAGATAGATGAGGCTGCACTCAGAGAGAAGCTTCCACTCAGAAAATCCGACTGGTATTCGGAGTACCTTGATTTCGCGATACCTGCATTCCGCCTGACACACAGTGGTGTGAAGGCTGAGACGCAGATACATACACATATGTGCTACAGTGAATTTACGGATATCATACCTGCCATAGACGATATGGACGCGGATGTGATCACATTTGAGGCGTCAAGGTCTGATCTGCAGATCCTGGATTCGCTCAGGGAGAATAACTTCGAGACAGAGGTGGGCCCTGGCGTATATGATATTCACTCTCCGAGAGTTCCGTCGGTGGCAGAGATCGTGAAGGCGGTAAATGTCATGCTCACGAAGATAGGCAGGGATAAGCTTTGGATTAATCCGGACTGCGGTCTTAAGACGAGAGGCGTGCCTGAGACTGACGCCAGCCTCAGAAACATGGTTGAGGCCGCCAGACAGGTGAGGAAATAGAATAAGGAAAAATATAAGAGTCAACAGGGCGGTGGTACTGCAGAACAAGCAGTGTCACCGCCCTGGTTTTTTGTCTTTTCAAACAGCAGATTCAGAAAGAAAATAAAGGGTGAAATGATGATCTCCCATCGCCACAGCATACACAAACCACGCAAATACAACAAAATCTGCCATTTCCATACTGCGCACACGTTTGACAAAAGGCAAAAAATAAATTGACACAGAAAAATCAGTAGTCTATATTAGCATGTGGTTAGCTAGGACTAACTGTGCAAATGACATTTTTACTAAAGGTAGGAAGGAGGCCATGCTTATGACAGACGACGAGAAAGCCGAGGAGGGCTTTCGCGGAGAGATTGGCAAGAATCTCTATTACTCAAGGGAAGAACAGGAAGAAGATATACTTGAGGCGGTGTATTCCTGGTGGAAGGACGGACAGACAGCGACAACTCCACAGATATGTATGCACTTCGATCTGACAAAGCGTGAGGCAACCTACTATGTGAGGCAGATGGTAAGGCATGGGTATCTCAGAGAGCCAGATGGAAATAATCTGGAGCTTACGGCATTTGGCAAGGCAGAAGGTGCGGAATGTCTGAGGCGGCATCGCCATCTGACTCACTTCCTGCAAATGGTATGCGGCATAGATGCAGATCTTGCCGAGGAAAATGCCTGCAGGATGGAGCATGTGGTGAGTGGAGAGGTCATGCACGGCATATGCGATTTTATAAGATATGGCGACACATATGACAGGACTGTGAAGGGAGCAAATCTCAGAAGTTTCTATGATGAGGGGACATACATGTTCTGCATGGGAATCTATGAGACTGAGAAGAGATACCCAAGAGTTCTGGCAAAGGAAAACGCAGAATTTTCGGACAGTGTTCTGCTGGAGGTGAGCAACGAGAAGAGTTCATTTTATCTTCAGGAGCTGCAGCCGGCAGGGAATCAGGACAGGTCATATGAGCGTGTCTGGTACAAATGTGAAGCTGATTGGAGAGAAGCCCCCCGGACAGAGAGGGGAATAAGACTTCCCACAGAGGCATTTACATTCATGTTCGGTCCACAGAAGCTGGTGACAGAAGGCTTCTGCATCCTTGCATTTGGCAGTGGGGAGCAGACGGAGCCGGATGAGAACAGCTACAGGGAATTGAACGTACATATTTGGTAGGAGGTATAAGGTATGGCACAAGGCGATAATTTCAAGAGGAACAATCTTCCTACCATGCAGCAGATCCGCTACCTGACAGAGCTTGAGAAAATGGAGAACAGGCGGGGAAATGTGTCGATGATATCGGAGATATGCGGCGTGCATCACGGCTCGGTGAGCAGATATTTCAAAATGTGTGCAGAGAGCGGGCTGTTAAATGACGACTACACATTCACCAGGGCAGGAAGGGAATGGCTGCACAAATACCAGAAACTGATCGAGGATCTTGAGAAATACCTGCAGAACATAGGTGTGGGTGCGAACGAGATACCAGCATCGGTCAGACAAATGGTTGAAAGTCTGGATTATTATGTTCTGTCCAGCATGATACGGAGTGATCAGGAGATGCGCAAGGAGTATTCCGCCAGCAAGCGGAGTCCGGGCTTCACTATGAAAAGTTTCCTAAGTGATGTGCTGGCATACGGAACAGAGCCGGTTGAATTCGTGCTGTTCAGGGTGGATGCGCAGAAAACGTGTCATCTGTCCATGGCAAACAGGGGATTTGAACATCCGGCTATCCTGAGACACAACAAACGCGGAAGCTGGATACAGCTCACCATCAAGGAAATGAAAGCGGAATCAAGGATGACAGGCGAGGCCATGACGGGTCATCTGGCATCCATGAAGTACGAGGAAAATGGTGTGCTGCAGCAGGCGGAGATCAAAGAAGGCAAGCTTCGTATACCACTGGAAGCGTGCCATTTCACCAAAAAGCAGGGCGGTGAGGTGATGGGAACCATCTCGGTCACAGTGACCTGCAGTGTGGGAAGAAACCATATGCCAGAGAGCACAGCGGTGCTGGCATTCTGGCTGTAACAGAAATAAAAAAGAAAGGGTAGATTATGAGAATGAAGATCAAAAACAGAATACTGGCAAGTGTTCTATCGTTTCTTATTATAATAGCGACAGCCTTTTCAGGTGTGACAACTGCAAAGGCGGCTGAGGGAAATACGACAGGCGGCCTGCAGGTCGGTCACAGATATATTATTCCTTTAAAGGGATGGCAGTACAGTCCTGATGAAGGTAAGAATATAGAGATAAAGGTAAATACTATATCAGTTTTGAATCGTATGGCACATGAGGCTATAGTGGAACCAGAAGAAAATGGAAAATATAAGCTGACAATAGAAGTAAATAATTATGATAAGTTGTCTGCGTTCCAGATATTTAAACAAGGGACACTTCCAGACGAGACAAGAACTGGTGAATATAAATTAGCAACCATTGGGCTTGATTCTTATAGCTCAAGAGATAAGATTGTAAAAGCTGGTTGGATGGATGAGGAGAATGATAAAAAGATATATGCCTCGGATGAGATAACTATTGAGGGAACAGATTATTCAGCAAATAAATTTCTGACATTTGAAATAAACAATTTAAGTGATTTCCTGTATTTTAATTCTGTTACAGATGTCGGATATTCTTGGGGCGAGTATGGCAGCGACAGATCGTATTCTGCAGATCTGGTTCAGGGAAAGTTGACGCTGGATACCAGTAGTATAACCGATGTACCGGATAAATTAGATGATTATTTACAGGGAAATGCAGTATTTGATATTGTAAGCCATAGAAAATATGACGATTATAATTTTGAAGAGGATGGGCAGAAGTTAAATAATTATATTCAGAGCATTGTTACAAAACAGGAGGATTCTTTAAACTTAAGACTCTCTACTAATAGCGATAAAGCTATTAAGGAAATGTATATAAATAGTGTATCTGAAAATGTAACCAGAGGTACAGCAGATAGGTATGAAGGTGTATCTAAATGGAATCAGCTTGATGTTGTGGATGGATGTGTAAATATCACAATCAACAATTTAAATGATGCTATATTTGGTAGAGAAATTCATATTGTTATGAATGATGACACTGAGTTTTATGCGACCTTAAAATTGAGAAAGGACAGCAAATCAGAGGTATCAATAGAAAGTAATGGTGTTACCCTCATATCAGATTCATATAATATTAATTCTGATGTTAAGTTTTCTGCTGTAAATGATACAGAAGGATCAGATTACGAGACGGCAATGTCAACGGTTGGAGGTATAAGTACATTAGCAAAGATGTATACAATGTCTTTAACAAAAGACAGTGCAAGTTATACACCAAATAATCGTGTGAAACTTTCGTTTGATATACCTGAAGGATGGAACGCTGAGAAGACTCAGTTATATGTATTTTTTGCAGATGAAAAGTCATCAATGAATATCAATTCCGCATATGGAACAGTAGAATTGATTGACGGAAAACTTTGTTATGATACAACTAAGGTTGATGGCTATAAATATATATTATTTCAAAAAAGCGATGTCACTGATGTGACTACATTATCAGATGGAGTATATTCAGTTGGAGTAAATATCTGGAATTATGAGACTCCTGATTCACCATCTATGGCGAATAATGCGGTTAAGGGCGGCCGTGGAAAATTATATATATACAATAATGGTGCAAACAAAGATCTGTACTTTGATATGCAGGGAATTACAATTCCGCTGAATGGGGAGTCGTTTTTTGGATATATGTATCGCATGTTTTATTATCCACAGAAGGATAGTTCAGACGGTGATAAGAAGGAAGTAAATATAACAAAGTATATGGTTAATGATAACAACAGTGCTGATATTGATGATTATCATCTGAAATATCCAGAGAGTGTTGCTATACCTATACC
>CAVCCL010000126.1:0-2370 GCA_963600665.1 Bifidobacterium catenulatum
GTTATAGGTGTGGAGATAATACCATACATGCCAGAGCTGCAGGGCGCATCTGAGAATGAAGTACAGAGTAAAATGCAGATGGTGGTCGATGAGGTCAACAAAGAGCTTCCGCCATTCAAACGTGTACTTAAGCTCAAGATAAGAACTGAGGATTTCAAGAGATCAGGTGCTATGAAGATATTGAGAAATCAGGATTGAGATACGGAGGAATATTATTATGGTATTTGACAAATTAAAGGAATTATTTGTGAAGGTTATGCCACAGTGCGATCCATCGATCATCACCATGGACAGTGTGCTTACAACAGATCTGGGGGTAGATTCATTGAATATGATGCTGCTTGCGATCACGGTTGAGGATGAATTCAAGATCAGATTTGGCTCGGATGCTAAGCTTGAGACAGTTAAGGACATAGTTGATTATGTAGAGGCAAATATAAAATAAGATAGAAGGATGATATATGGGCGAAAAGAAAACAGGACTTGTTCTTGAAGGCGGAGCTATGAGAGGTATATTTTCTGCCGGAGTTCTTGACTTTATGCTTGAAAAGGATATCCGGTTTGATTATGTGGTTGGAGTATCCGCCGGTGCGGGAAATGCAGTCAATTTTGTCTCAAGACAAAAGGGAAGAACAAGGCAGATAATAACACATGAGAATGCGGAGGCGTATTACGGTGTTGGCCAGTTGTTTGAGAATAAAAAGATACTCAACCTTGATATGCTTGTGACGGAATATGCGTTGAAAGATATTCCGTATGACTTTGATACTTTCTTTGCATCCGATACTGAATGTGAGAGTGTTGTCGTCAACTGCGAGACAGGTCAGGCAGAGTACAGGGGCAATTTTAAAAGTAAGGAAGAATTCCTGAAATGTCAGATGGCAAGCTGCTCAGTGCCGTTTATATGCGATCCGGTGGAGATAGACGGCAAGTTCTATCTGGATGGCAGCATAGTTGATTCTATACCTGTAAAGCGGGCGTTGGAAAAAGGCTGTGACAAGATAGTTGTCGTTCTCACAAAACCGGAAGGGACAAGGCCAACGGACTACTCCAAGGTGAGGAAGCTTGTTGACCGCTGTTACAGAAGGTATCCAGAGCTTTGCAGGGCGATGGTGAACCGTGGCGAAGCATACGATGAGCAGAATGAATGCATGAAGAAACTGATGGATGAGGGAAAGGTGTTTGTGATACGTCCGGAGGAGCAGATGATCAGGCATTTTGAGAGCAATAATGAAAAGCTCATGCATTGCTACAATTATGGTTATGAGACCATGAGAGGAGCATTTGACGATTTTGAGAATTTCATGAAAGGATAGTGCGGTAGAACAAATGAAAGTTTTGGTTGTAAATGGAAGCCCAAAGGGTGCAGGCAGCAACACGATGAAACTGACTGAGGCTGTTCTTACAGGTATCAAAGAGACTGCTTCTGATGTGGAGACGGAGAATTTATGGATTCGCGATATGGACATAAAATCGTGCATGGGATGCATGAGCTGTTGGGGAAAGACGGCAGGAAAATGCGTGATAGACGATGACATGCAGGACGTCTATAAAAGTTTTGTGGCGGCAGATGTGATAATATACAGTTTCCCACTGTATTTCTTCGGCATGCCTGGACCGATGAAGACATTTGTGGACAGACTGATGCCGCTCATGGAGACATACAGAGGAGAAGTCCGTGATATAGGTGACAGTGCTTTTCATGAGTTCAGGGTTGATATGAGTGATAAACGGTTCGTCATTATATCGACATGCGGATATGGCAGGACAAATGAGATATATGATTCGCTTATCAAGGAGATGAATTTTATATTTGGAGCAGATAGATATGATGCACTTTTGTGCCCTCAGGGTGAGATGTTTGCCATTCCGCAGATGATGAACCAGATAAATGAATATCTCAAAAGATATATAGAGGCTGGAAGATGTATCGGACGCGGTGACTCGATTCCTGAAGCCCTGATTGAGAAAACCTCGGAACCTATTATTCCACAGAGAGCATTTGAAATGCTGGTAAACAGGTATTGGTCAGCAGCGTCTTCAGAGGCAAAAAAAGTGAAGACATATTATATGTTTGGAGATTCGATCATGAGAGGTGTGATGCCTGATGAATCATGGAATTACCACAGTTCTGATGCAATAGGATTTGATGAGATGCAGAAAACATATAATATTAATTTTGTCAATTATGCCATGCCGACATTTACTTCAGACAGAGTAAATATGTGGATGAGGCAGACTCTTGAGAGACAGAAACTGCCGGATACTGCGTTCCTGGAGTGTGGCGGAAATGACTGCGATTATGATTGGAAATCGATACGAGAAGGTAAATGTGATTTTGAACACAGACATAGGAATTCTCTTTCTGAT
>CAVCCL010000127.1:0-3693 GCA_963600665.1 Bifidobacterium catenulatum
GGTGAGATGATGACACCGCCGATCGGAAAGTCGGGGGTTAATCATAGATTAAGAAAAATAAGTGAAATCGCAGAAGAAATGCGGGGCTGTTGATGAGCCCAAGGAGGATGTAATGATCGAAAAGACAGTTGTTGTATCAATGATGGGAGAGGCAGAGGAAAGACCTGTTGCAGTTCTTGTACAGGTTGCAAGTCAGTATGACAGCAAGGTTCACCTTGTTACCGGAGATAAGAGAATCAATGCTAAGAGCATTATGGGTATGATGAGCATGAGCTTCGAGAATGGCAGTGAGCTCACTATAGTTGCGGACGGCGCTGACGAAGAGGCAGCAGTCAATGCACTTTCAGAATATCTGACAAAAAACAATAAGTAATTTGGATGATTTATTGCACCTCGGATGTGTATGTGGTAAAATAAATTTATCAATGGACATTTGTCGGAGGAACAGGATATGGGATTTTTTGACGGATTATTAAAGAAGATACCATTCGTATCCAGATTTTCCAAAAAGAAGGAACCGGTCAACAATGTGGAGCTCCAGTTCAACAAGGCCATGAACCTTATGGACAACGGAGATGCTGAGGAATCAGTCAACATACTTGAACAGGTTGCAGACATAGGAATAATGGATGCGCAGTATAAGTCATATGGGGATGATGCTCTTCTTGCACTTGCAGAGTTTTATGAGAAAGGAAAGTACCGCAACGCAGTCGTGGATGTGGATCTGAATAAGGCTACCAAGTATTACGAGAAGTATGTGAACCAGAACCATGACGGCGATGTTATATTCAAGCTTGCCAAGATGCTTCTGGAAGTCCAAAATTTCTCCAAGGCCATCAAGTATTATGAGCTTGCAGCCACAGATTACGGCATAAAGGCAGCGTATATGAGCCTTGGTTCAATATACGAGAGCGGACTTAACAGAGTGGATGAGTACGGCAACAAGAGTGATTATGTCGTGCCTATCGATCTGGACAAGGCCATGATGTGGTACAAGAAGCTTGCTGATACCGGTGATGCGAAGGCGAAGGCTTCATACGAGAGAGTTGAGTACATGAGTACCCACGGTGACAGCCTTGAGTTCGAGGAGAAGGACAAGCTGTACACGGATATAGCAGAGGCCAGAAAGGCAAAGGGAAAGGAGCCACGTTACAAGGTTATCGAGGCTTCAAGACTTCAGTATCAGTACACATATGTACATGATCAGGTTGAGGGATTCATCCACAAGCTTCCAAAGGGCTGGGTGAAGACAATCAACGAGTCAACAGGCGAGGAGTATTACGCACCAAGTCTTACATACAAGGATTTTGCAATGTATGTATATTATGACAGTGTGCCAAAGGATTCCAAGATGACTCTTGAGAACTACCTGAGATACTGTAATGATGCGTTTGACGAAGAGCTGCAGCTCAAGGCGTATGTCACAGAGTATGCAGATGGAATACGTACGACTTACTATCACAAGGACATGGAGAAGGGAATCGTGTCATTTGCCTTCTATCATGGACGTAGACTGGCATGTATGAGATTCGTGTGCGCTACTATGGAGATCATAGAGCAGTACGAGGAGATCATATTTGAGACAGCCAACTCATTTGCGTTTGTAGATCCTACACTGGCCAGTGATCACAGTGCCAACAGAAAGGATATGCAGTATTATAACGAGGCTATATACTGCTACTACCTTGAGGATTACGAGGGCGCCATGAGAGCTGCAAAGCAGGCTCTTAAGCTTGGAAGCATAAAGGCAAGTTACCTTCTGATAGAGCTGTACTACGATGAGGACAGCCCGTACAGGGATGTTGAGAAGACTATAAGCTATGCAAAGCAGTTGTTTGAGGCAACTAAGGATCCTGAGCTTGCATTCCTTCTTGGAATCGTATACGACCAGCAGCTCAAGGATTATGTGAAGGCAGTTAACTGGTATGAGAATGCAGAGCGTCTTGGACACAAGAGAGTTGCATTCTATCTTGGAAGAATATATTATTACGGTCTGCTCAGAACGAAGAGAGACGGAGTCAAGGCACTGTCTTACTTCAAGAAGGCCAGAGAGAATGGTATTCAGGAGGCTGAGGGCTATATCAAGGATCTTGAGGATCTCAAGGGAGAGGACCTTCAGACAGCCGTTGAGAAGTGGGAGCGTGCAGTGGAGGCCGGAAGCGAGTCAGCGGCTATCAAGATAGCTATGATGAAGCAGAGACAGATCTTCTACATTGCAACACCATATGAGATCGAGAAGGCTTATCTTGAGGCACTTGGTCTTGGAAGCGCCCGTGCCGGATATGAGCTCGGAAGAATCTATCAGGTACAGGAGAAGCAGGATAACTACAAGGGCGAGATCAAGAGTATCAAGTATTTCGAGAAGGCGTTCAATGCGAACTTCGATGACTGGGATAAGGAGAACCTGTTCAAGGTCATCAATTACAAGGTTGAGAAGGGCCTGGCAAACGACGAGGCCATCAAGCTGTACATAGAGAATGCAAGTATGGGATATGTTCCGGCTATAGAGAAGCTTATCGGACTTGTGCCTACAACTACCCAGCAGATATGGAGCCTGTATGACGCTCTTATCGATCTTGCTGAGACCGGCGATGAGTCAGCGATAGTTGCCATGAACAAGCTGGAGATGAACTATGTAGACCTTATACTCAGAGAGCCGGCCAAGGGCCAGAAGGTTGTGGAGAACAAGTTCTTCAGACTCTGTGTTCCAAAGGAGTGTAATGCGGTCATCAACGATGATGGCGGTACTATCAAGATGGCTGATTCAGTCGTTGAGTTTGCAGTTGCCGAGATGCCTGTCAATGCTACGGCAGAGCAGGATTACCTGAAGATCTACAAGCTGATAGTTTCAGAGTATCTGCCTGATGAGAATGCGGATGTAATCATTGCTAACTCGAGAATGATCGGATCTGCAATAAGGGCTTCAAAGGATAATGTACATACATTCAGCATCCTTCTGATAAGCTCCAAGAACCAGTACATATTCAAGCTGAGTTCCAAGGACAGACGTCAGATGATGCAGTTCAAGGATGTCGTAGTTGCAATAGCCAAGTCTCTTGTTGAGACAGGTGAGATCTACAAGGCGACAGAGGAGGGCAAGAAGAACATCGGTCTTGCATTCCTGCTGAAGGCTAATGAGAGTGGATTCCTGTCGATCGGCAAGGGCGAGTAATACAACAGGATATCAATTAGATCAGAATGATCCCGGAGGACATATCTCCTCCGGGTTTTTTACCCCATAGGGATAGAGAAAGGGAGCATATTATGCCGGGACTTAACAAGAGAGAGCTCACGAGCAAGCCTTTGAGAATGGATTCCAGAATGGCGAGGGATTTGGAGAGATTATCTGATTATACCGGTTATTCTCAGAATGAGATCATTCTCATGTCCATAAAGAAATATCTGTTTGAAAATCGTGGGTATTTCCTGCGGGATATGGTTGAGGAGAAATGCCTTTCGCGCATTGAGAAGGAAGTAAGGATCATGCGTGGAGAGACCCATCTGAAGTATGGAGACATGACGGTGGATGTGGTGAAGTCAGAGAATGCAAATGGTAATATCAATTTATATTCAGCGACCATAAGGCTTCGCAATAAGCTTGGAGAGATATTCTATGAGGATGTACAGGAGCTGGATATGTCGGGAAAAGACTGGGAATATTATAAGGAGTTCCTGTATGAGGTCGTGATGAAG
>CAVCCL010000128.1:0-2094 GCA_963600665.1 Bifidobacterium catenulatum
GGGCTAAACTGACCTATTCTGCGCTCAGTCTTATGGAATACGAGAAAAAGGGCCTGGTGATGGTCAGCAGCGTTGTTGATAAATTAAAGGGTGTGTGCGTATTTGTCTTACTGTTAGCTGCGTATGTACTGCCTGCATTTGGAATATGGATACCAAAGATGGCGATACTGGTATGCATGTTGATAGTTATAGTGGCAGGATTATTCTCGACAAGGAAGATCCTTACATTCCAGGGATATAGGATCGTGTATGGAAGGCTGCTCAAAGAACTGGATACACAGCTTGACAAGAACCAGAATGTGACTCTCACAAATACGAGAAATGTCATCAACATAAATAAGGATGACAACGCTAAACGTATAGAGAAGAAAAAAGGTTATGAGTATCTCAATGCATTATTTATAAGCAGACACAGAAAGATACTGTGGAAACCCGTTAAGCTGGTGTCCATCATCTGCGTTGTTCTGGTTCTGGGCAGTATGGCTGCGATATATTTTGAGCCGTCGATGAGGAAGAATGCTGCATCTGTTATCACTGGTAGTCTTCCTGTATCACTTTTCTGGATGTATATGATCAACCGCGGAAACAGCTACACGCAGGCACTCTTCATGAACTGTGATCACAGCCTGCTCACATATCCATTCTACAGAAAGCCGAAGGCAATACTGGGCCTGTTTGCCATAAGGCTCAGAGAGATAGTCAAGATGAATGTAATCCCTGCGGCTATACTGGGAGTTGGTCTTTCAGCGTGCTTATATATGACAGGCAAATGCGATTCGGTACTGACATATCTGCTGGTAACGGTGACGATCATAGCGGAGAGTGTATTCTTCTCTGTGCACTATCTGGTCATATATTATCTGCTGCAGCCTTATAATGCCGGAACAGAGGTCAAGAGCGGAATGTATAAGCTGATCTCCGGCGCGACTTACTTTGCTTGTTATTGTATGATAAATGTCCAGATGACGGCTGTGAAATATGGATGTATAATGACAGGATTTGCCGTGGCCTATTGCATAATAGGATGTGTGCTTGTGTATAAAATAGCACCAAGGACGTTCAAGATAAGAGCGTAGAAATGGTTAACAGGTTAGCAGATGATCAGTTTGGAAATTTGAAAGGAAAACAACAATGGGCGTTGAAGTTGAGATAAAATTGAAAATAGATGACAAGGATAAGGTGGCGGAGGCTCTCAGACAGCTTGGTTTTGAAACTGGTGATCTGGTCGTTGAGACAGATACATATTATACAGCGGCGCATCATGATTTTGCGGCAGGAGATGAAGCACTCAGGATAAGGTCCGTGGAGAATCCGAATACAGGTGAGAAAAGTGCTGCCATCACATACAAAGGCGCAAAGATTGATAAGGTTTCTATGTCAAGACATGAACTTGAGACGGAGATAGGAGATGCGCTTGTGGGAAGGTCGATCCTTGAGCACATAGGATTTGTGCCGGTTCCACCAGTGGAAAAGAGGCGGCAGTACATGAGAAGCGGTGAGATAACTGCATGTGTAGATGCAGTAAAAGGACTGGGGGATTATCTGGAGCTTGAGATAATTACGGACAGCGAAGAAAGCCGCCCGCAGGCTCTTAAAAAGATCGAGGATATATTGCAGGAGATTGGATATTCAATGGATGATACGACAAGGATATCTTATCTCACAATGCTGCTTAATAAAAACAAGCAGGCTGAAGTGTCAGATATATAAACCAATATACATATGATAAACAGGAGGTTGATGTAATGAAGGATGAAGAAGTTGTATTCGATAGAAGATATCATGTCTTATATTCAAAAGAGTGCAAGGAAGCGATACTTGAGAAGATAGCATTGCATTATCCTGCGGAGAATGTCGATGAGATGTTTGAGGCTGTCCAGAACCAATACTCGGATTACCTGAAGGATTACAGGACGGATCTCGGTGGAAAAGACAATTTTCACAATGGAGTTGCGGGAACCTATGACTGCATCGCGTTGTTTTCGTATTATACGGTCTGCCGTGACATGACATCATTTGCCGAGATTGAGGAGATGAACAACAGTCTGTTCCTGCCTCCGTTTAAGAAACTCGGATTTGTGGACTGCAATAAGG
>CAVCCL010000129.1:0-2279 GCA_963600665.1 Bifidobacterium catenulatum
CTATAGGATAGTGGAAAACAAAAGCTACCCGTCAGGGATACATGAAAGGAAAAGGTGATATATATGCCATATTATGGATTTTATTTTGACCCAACATATCTGTTGGTTCTCATAGGCGTGGTGCTCTGCATGATAGCGTCAGCAAGAGTCAAGACCACATACAAGAAGTATGAGAAGGTGGGATCGAGGTCAGGCTACACGGCGGATCAGGTCGCATACATGATACTCAGGAATGCGGGGATAACGGATGTTTCCATACATCATATCTCAGGAGACCTCACAGACAATTACAATCCGAAGGAGCATACGCTCAATCTGTCGGACAGTGTGTATGGTTCCAGATCCATCGCAGCGATAGGCGTGGCAGCCCATGAGTGCGGACATGCCATACAGCATGCAAATGCATACGCACCGCTCACCATCAGATCAGCAATCATTCCGGCGGCAAATATAGGCTCAGCCATATCATGGCCGCTTATACTTATAGGACTTCTCATCCCGAGGGTCGATTACCTTATAACACTCGGAATCATATTGTTCTCACTGGTTGTAGTCCTGCAGTTTGTGACACTTCCGGTGGAGTTTAATGCATCGAGAAGAGCCATGGCGATACTGGAGGGCAGCGGATATCTCTATCCGGATGAACTCAAGGGTGCAAGAAGTGTACTCACAGCGGCAGCTATGACATATGTGGCAGCCATGGTATCAGCATCACTTCAGTTGCTCAGACTTGTATTATTGTTTGGCAACAGGAGAAGATAGCGGAAAATTATAACAGAAAATATAAAAATGCATAAAAAAGTCTTGTAAATTTGTTGATAGTATTTGCAACTTTGCTATGGTAAAATGGTTAAAGTGGCGAAAATCTACATATTTGCAAGACTTTTTCTGTTATAGTGCACAATTATAACCGGGAGGTCTGCAAAACAATTAATTAAGGGAGGGTAATTGATGAGAAAGAGAAGGCTACGAGGAGGTATAACGGCCTTGTCGGTGCTTGCGGCTATTGGCATGGCATCGGGAATAACGGCATTTGCGGCGGACGGAACACAGTCTGAAGCTGCGGATACGGGAAAGGGACTGGAGTATGTATATGAGTCGTCAGGCTCTACACCATCCGGTGTCACGCTCAACGGCAATTCGGTAATCATAAAGCAGTCTCCGAATTCCACTGACAGCGAGCAGTTATTCAATATTTACAATGACAAAGACAGGGATGGAATCCTTGATGAGGGCGAGGAAGCTTTCACATTGGATGGAAGCACGGACATACACTACGGTAAGATATATGGAATTTACCAGGGTAAGAGCAGCTCGCCGATCTCCATAACCATAGACGGTGCCGAACTGCCCGCCGTATATGGAGCTTTTGAGAGCACTGTTGAGACCCCGGAGAACATGACCGCAGTAACTATCAGTGTGAAGGGCGACGCAGCAGTTGAAAGTCTGTATGGACTTTTCAGGACATATTGTACTGGTGGTGTACTGATAGACACGGAGAAGTCAGTTACGATAAAGACGCTCTATGGTCTCAGCACATCGACCATAGATGGAGACATCACGGAGAATATCAATTATAGCTGTGATGGCAACACATTTGTCGCACTGGCTACAGATGGATATTACACAGGAAAGGCGTACACTATAAATGGCGATGCAGTGTTCAATATGAACGGTGCCAGCGTCAATTCAGTGTATCTAGTGCAGAATGGGGCAGTGCTCAGTAAGACACTGACGGCCAAGGTTACTGATTCCAAGGTGGACAGCCTGAACGGAGTTTCCCAGGGGGCAAAGGTTGATGGTGACGTGAGCCTTACATTTGACGGAATATCAGCCGTAAAGGATGGAAGCAGTGCCAGTGTATATGGTGCGGCAAGTGCGACTATCCTTGGAAATCTGGACCTTAAGCTGAAAAGTCAGTCCGGATCAGAGATGTCCGTGTACGGCACTAACAATACAAGTGTAAAGGGAAATGTAAATGTCAGCATCGATGGCTCAGGAGCAGCGTTTAACACCATATATGGAATGTATGGCGGTATGCTGGGCGGAAGTGCAGATATAGATATAAAGAACTGCGCTGCCGGCTACACAACATATGGTTTGAACTCGGTTTCGTTCAGCCAGACCCAGCCGGAGAAAGAGGGAACATATGCGCATAATGTGAACATGGAGAATATAACCAGCAACAGTGGCAGTATATATGGAATTTCAAACTGTTCCGGTCTGACCTCAGCCAGCGTTGTAATGAGAACTGTCACCACGACAGGTACATTATATGG
>CAVCCL010000130.1:0-11273 GCA_963600665.1 Bifidobacterium catenulatum
TTGCCATAACAGCTAAGAACATCGGCAGATGCAGCATTGATCCGATCGGCGGACAGATATACACAGGTAAGGCGGTTGAGCCTGAGATCACAGTCAGAGATGGCGCAAGGATACTGGAGGCCGGAAAGGATTATGATATTACTTACAGCAACAACACAGAGGTGACAGACAGTGCTGAAGTGACCATAACAGGTAAGGGCAACTACAGAGGCAGCAACAGTGCGGTATTCACCATCGCACAGGAGGTAGTGGATATATCAAAGGCTGTAATGAGCAAGGTCGATGACCAGTATTACAACTTTGGAAATGCCATAAGACCGGAAGTTACACTTACATATGGCGGCAAGACACTGACACAGGATGTGGACTACGAGCTTGTATACATCGACAATATCAATGAAGGTACGGCGACGATACAGGCAAATGGTATCAACAAGAACACAGGCTCAGTGAGCACAACATTTGCCATAAAGCCTGTAGACATAACAACTGCTGAGGTTGTACTTGAGAATGATTCATACGAATATACAGGCTCAGAGATCAGACCGGCAGTTAAGATGATAACTGTAAGCAGAGATGGCAAGGCGACAGCAGTGACATCTATGACAGCATTTGATGTGACATACACAGACAATACAAATGTTGGTACTGCAAATGCGGTTATAAAGGCAATAGCAGGAAGCGGATTTACAGGATCTGTGACAAAGAAGTTCGAGATCACAGAGGTGGATATCGCACAGGCTATGGTTGATGTGGAAGACCATGTGTACACAGGAAGTGCAGTAAAGCCTGCATATACAGTGACACTCGATGGCAAGAAACTCACTGCGGGAACAGATTTCAATGCGGTGTTCAGCAACAATGTAAATGTTGGAACAGCAGCCATCCTCACAGTGACCGGTACAGGAAACTACAAGGGAACAGTTGTCGCATACTTTGCGATAACTGCAAAGGATCTGAGCAAGGCAGATGTGAATGTCCAGTCATCAGTTTACACTGGAAAGCCACTTACACCGGCTGTGACAGTAACTCTCGATGATGAGATATTAAATGCAGACATTGATTATGTTGTTTCTTATAGCAACAATGTAAACGCTACGACAGCAAAGTCAAAGGCGACTGTGACCGTCAAGGGAACAGGAAACTATCAGGGCACTGTGACTGCCACATTCGACATTGAGCCAAAGGCGATCGATGAGGCGAAGATCAGTGATATACCGGATCAGATGTACAGCGGCAGTGAGATCAGACCGGATGCAAAGGTGACACTCGATGGAGTACAGCTTGTTGCAGGAACGGACTACACTGTGACATATGAGAACAACATAGAGGTTTCAGATTCAGCCAAGCTTATCGTAACCGGTAAGGGCAATTACAAGGGAACCGTAGAGAAGAACTTCAGTATAAAGAGTCTCACTCTTGAGGACGCAGAGGTATCAGGTATACCAGCCGGCACAGAATACACAGGAAAGGCCATAACATTTGGCGAGATCGTTGTGACACTGGGCGGAAAGAAACTGTCCGAGGATGAGGATTACACAGTAGAGTATAAGAACAATGTAAACGTGACAGACAGTGCGGAGGTTGTGATAACAGGTATCGGCAATTACAGCGGAGAGCTGAGCAGAACATTCAAGATCACAGCTAAGGACATAAGCAAGTGCAGCGTCGATGCGATTGGCGGACAGGTATACACAGGAAAGGCTGTAACACCTGAGGTCACAGTGAGAGACGGAGCACAGGTTCTCGTGTCTGGAACAGATTACAAGACAGATTACAGCAACAATATAAATGAGACAACGGCCAGCTCGAAGGCTGAGATCGAGATCACAGGATCAGGTAATTACACAGGAAGCATAACAGTGAACTTCACTATTTCTAAGAATCTTGTGGATATATCCAAGGCTGTGATAAGCAAGATCAGTGATCAGCTTTACAACTTCGGTCAGCCGCTCACACCGGATGTGACAGTTACATTTGGTGGAAAGACTCTTGTATACGGCGAGGATTACGCTCTCGTATATGTGGACAACATCGATGAGGGTGTGGCAACCGTAACAGTTAGAGGTATCAATTCAAATACCGGATCTGTATCGGCTAAGTTTAATATCAATCCGG
Source organism: Bifidobacterium catenulatum (assembly GCA_963600665.1). Classification (GTDB taxonomy): domain Bacteria; phylum Bacillota; class Clostridia; order Lachnospirales; family Lachnospiraceae; genus Coprococcus. The sequence goes on from CAVCCL010000130.1 coordinate 2,119, forward strand.
TCGATATAAGTGATGGACAGATAGCTCTCGATGCATCCGAGTATATGTATACAGGAACAGCAGTAAAGCCGGTGATCAATTCATTTACAGTGAAGAGAGCCGGAAAGACAGTGACAGTTACTGATTTTGACAACCTTGAGATCAGCTACTCGTCAAATACAAATGTTGGAACAGGTAAGGTTACTATAAAGGCACTTGAGGGTGAAGGCTTCACAGGAAGTGTTAGCAAGACATTTGCAATAGTAGGTGCTTCTGTCGACAATGCTTCAGTAAAGGTTGGAAACGGAGTTTATACAGGCGAGGCTGTAACTCCGGATCACACAGTTACACTCGGAGGCAGGACACTTGTTGAGGGACGCGACTACAGAGCAGACTACAGCAACAATGTGAATGTGACAGACAGTGCAGTGCTCACCATCACAGGTATGGGTAACTACAGTGGAAGCACTACAGCAAGATTTAAGATAAGTGCCAGAAATCTTGCAGATGCAGACATTACGGTGGCATCGGCAAGATACACAGGAGATCCACTTACACCTGCAGTTACAGTTTCACTTGGCGGAACAGCTCTTGTGGAGGACAGAGACTTTACAGTTTCATACAGTGACAATGTGAATGTCACAACAGACACAGATAAGGCAGGCGTTACCATCACAGGTATAGGTAACTACACTGGAACGGCGGTTGAGGAATTCGATATCGCAGCCAGAGACATATCTCTTGCAGAGATAAAGGACATCGACAGACAGAATTATACTGGTAATGCGGTTACACCAAAGCTCACGGTTGTGGACGGACAGAGAGAGCTTGTGGCAGGCAGGGATTACACTGTAAGCTACAAGAACAATGTTGAGGTGACAACGGCAGCAGTTGCGGTGATAACAGGAAAGGGCAATTATTCAGGAACTGCCAGCAAGCTGTTTGCTATTGGCGGTGCTGATATTGCAGATGCAGAGATAACAGGTATAAAAGACAGCGTAACCTACACAGGAAAGGCAATAACATTTGCCGGACTTAAGGTAACATATGGCGACGATGTACTTGTGGCAGGAAGAGACTACACTGTATCATACAGTGGAAATAAGAACGTGACGGACAAGGCAAGTGTTACCATCACAGGTATTGGCAACTACACAGGAAGTGTTACCAGATACTTTGCGATAACAAGAAGAGATCTTGCAGACTGTCATGTGAGCGAGATTGAGGGTCAGATATACACAGGCAAGAAGATAGAGCCGGAGCTCACAATTACATATGGAGATCTGGTGCTTGTAGAGGGTGTTGACTACGAGATCGAGTACAGCAATAATATTGAGCCTACAGCAGGCGGACAGCCGGCAAAGGCAACAGTAACAGGTAAGGGAAGCTACACAGGAACTGTGGAGAGAGAATTTACCATAACAAAGGATCCTGTAAATATAAGCGGAGCCAAGATCAGTGCAATACCTGATCAGGAGTTTGCAAAGAAGAATATCACACCTGCGGTAAATGTTACATACGGTGGCAAGACACTTGTACAGGGAACTGATTACAAGGTTTCATACATCAACAACTATAATGTTGGAACTGCCACAGTGACGATCACAGGATATGGAGACTACGTAAGCTCAAAGACGGCAACCTTCGAGATCGTCAAGAGAGATGTAACAGGTTATGTAGCAGAGCTTGCAAAGAGCAGCATGACATACACCGGAAAGGCACTCACTCCATCAGTTACAGCTATTAACAGCAGTGACGGAGCATTTGTGCTTGACGACGAAGAGATCGCAGGCTTCATAGTGAGATATGCTTCAAATGTAAACGTTGGAACAGCAACAGTTACAGTAACAGCGGCATCGATCGATAATGCAGTAGTTGTGGCAGAGGATACGGAATACACAGGAAAGCCGGTAACTCCAGCCGTGACAGTGACAGTCAACGGTGTTGTGTTATCAGCAGCGGATTACACAGTGGCTTACAGTAACAACACTGAGGTCGGAACCGCAGAGGTGAGCATAACAGGAAAGGGCAACTACACCGGAGAGACAACAGGTACATTTGAGATAACAGCAAGAAGTATCAAGAACTGTACAGTTGAGTGCAGCACATCGATCGAGTACACAGGAAACCAGCTCATACCTGTTGTAAAGGTAAAGAATGGTGATGTGGAACTGACAGAGGGAGTTGACTACATACTCAGCTTCGACATGAACACAGATGTGACAGGACGCGCAAAGGTGGTTGTGACCGGTAAGGGCAATTACAAGGATTCAGTGACAAGATACTTTGCAATTACAAAGAAGAGTATCGCTGGAGCTGAGATCAAGGGTATTACAGGAAAGGTATTCACAGGTAATGCCATAACACAGGATATTGAAGTTGAACTGGATGGACAGAAGCTCAGCCAGGGAACAGACTATACTGTGAAGTACGAGAACAATGTTCATGTAGGAACAGCGGTCATAACAATAACAGGTGCAGGCAACTACACAGATTCTGTAAAGAAGAGCTTTGTGATAAGCAAGGTTGATATAAGCAACACGGCTGTTATAAACGGAATTGAGTCCGAGGTTATATACAAGGGCACAGCATTTAAGTTTGATAATGTCACAATAACATGGGGAACAAATGTGCTGAAGGAAGGCAGAGATTACACGATCACATACCAGAACAACAGCGGAATCACCATGACGAGAACAAGTAAGGCTTCAGTCACTGTGAAGTTCATGGGCGACTACAAGGGAAGCGTTACAAAGCAGTTCAGGATCAAGGCATTTGACATATCAAAGGCAACCGTATCAGCGATAGCAGATAAGACTTACACAGGATCAGCGATCAAGCCGGCGGTTACAGTTAAGATTGGCAGTACAGTGATAAATCCAAAGGAGTACACGGTTGAGTACAGCAACAACGTGAAGCCGGGTGTTGCAGGTGTTACGATCACAGGACTCAACAACTTCTACGGAACAAAGAAGGTTACATTCAATATCCTTCCTGCAAAGGTGAAGAACCTTGCGGCAAGCGGTGAGACAACAACATCACTGAAGCTCTCATGGAGCAGCAGTGCATACGCCCAGGGATATGAGGTGTACAGATATGATACAGGTAAGAAGACATATGTGAAGGTCGCAACAGTGACTGGCACAAGCAGTAATATCACAGGACTGACAGCGGGAACTGATTACAAGTTCGCGGTATCAGCATATGTGAAGTCGTCAGGCAAGACGCTGTACAGCGAGAAGACGGTCATAAATGCAGCCACAAAGCCTGCTAAGGTTTCAGGTATTTCATTCAGCAGCAGGGCAGAGAAGTCGATAGCGCTCAAGTGGAATACAGTTAAGGGTGCTACAGGCTACAAGGTATACAGACTTGTATCAAAGGATAATTACAAATATCTTGGTTCAACATCAAAGACAGCTTATAATGTAACCGGTCTGACCGGAAGTACAGCTTACACATTCAAGGTAGTTGCATACAAGAAGGTCGGCGGCAAGGAGCTCGTCGGTGAGGATGCTACGGCAAGGATCATGACAACGCCATCGGCAGTCAAGAATCTTAAGATCAGTGCCAGAAGCAATGCATCGATAACGATGAAATGGAGCAAGGTAAACAACGCTGATGGATACATAGTTTACAGATACAGCGGCAACAGAGCAGTCAAGATCAAGACCATCACAAACAAGTCAAAGGTCGTATTTGTAAGCTCGAAGCTCAGTGCCGGAACAACGTACAAGTACAGAGTTGTGGCATACAAGAAGGATGGAAAGGCGATCGTAGAGAATGCCGGAACATACGTATCAGGAATTACACTTCCTGCAACACCTGTTGTATCAGCGAAGGCCGGAGTCAAGCAGGCAAAAATTGCATGGAATAGAGCCAAGGGAGCTACAGGTTACATCGTATACATGTCAACATCAAAGCGTGGCACGTATAAGGCTGTTGCAACCATAAGAAAGGCAGGAACTACTTCATACACCAAGAAGGGCCTGAAGAAGGGCAAGACATATTACTTCAAGGTGCGTGCATTTAACAAGTCAGGCAAGACAACATATAAGAGTTCATACTCGACAGTAAAGAAGATCGTTGTCAAATAGTGACTGACAGTTAGATAAGGGAAAGCCGAAAATAAAACTATAAAAAAGCATCCAACCGGGTGAGTCTGGAAACAGGCTTATCTGGTGGATGCTTTTTTGTTATCTGTGAGGCGGAGGAATCTGTCCGCCTGAGAGATGATAAAGTCCTTAAGCGCTTTATATGGAAATACATTCGTTGTATTATTGCCTACATCGGTGTCTATGGAGGTGAATGAGTCGAGATCACTCTGCAGTCTGCTCTGTGAGAAACATAGACATTCTTTTATGGTCATATCAGGCGAAGAAACCTTCGGTATTATCGGTGAGAAATCCCTGATAAACAATGGATTTGTCACATTGTAATCACCGTAGAAAAACTGTTCTGAGAAGAAATCCCGGAATGGGATGCACCTTCCTTCCGGCTGCATGCTCGGCTTGTGCATCCGGACATGGTCTATGTCACGGGTCACACAGGTGGGCGTGTTATCGCCCGCCTCGAATTGAAAGTATTGCGGCCAGAATTCCTCCACATAGGCGGCGTCCATCATGAGATGGGCAAGTATGCCAAGGTCGGCGGAGGTCATAGTATCCACCGGATATTCGGACAATATGTGATCGATGTCCGGATATTTTGTTATGAGATCGCTCTGCCATTCCGGCCTGAAATGTGTCAGGGCTTTGTCTGAAACCGCATCTGGAAGAACGCAGCCCAGCAGGAAATCATTCAGCAGCTCCGGCTGGGATTCCTTTGAAATATGAAGTTTATCTGCGATGTATCTGCCTTCGCACAGGTGTATTATGTATCCTGGCATTGCGGCCCTCCCATATAGAATAAATTTGTCAATTTGTAAAAAAGTGTACCCCCGGAGACCATGTAATGTCAATAAAGACAACTTCATACAAACAGTTTACTTGACTTATAATTTGTTAGGCGGTAAAGTCATAGATGGATAAATGGGATATCCATATCAGAGTAAAAGGAGAAACGTGTTGAATAACGATTACAACAAAGAACAAAACGACAAGAATGACGACAACAAGAATAATGGCAACAAAGGTAAAAATAGGAATGTCATGGTTCTGCTTGTCATCTCGGTGATATTGACACTGCTGTGCTGGAGAGCATACGACAAGATCACAAATGGAACGAAAAAAGAGATCCCGTACAGCGGATTTGTGGAGATGCTGGATTCGGGAGAGGTGGACAATGCGGAGATATATGCCAAGAAGATCAGATTTACCTCAAAGGAGTCTGACGGCACTCTGGACAAGAACACCTATGTGACTGTGAGGATAAGCGACGATAAGCTGGCAGACAGACTTAAGACAGCCCATGAGAAGTATGCCACAACATACGAGGGAAAAGACGAGAGTGGTTCAGCCATGGTCGGAACGATACTCTCATATGTGGTCATGATAGCTGCATTCTATCTGTTCCTCTCGCTCGTGACAAGGCGGAGCGGAATGATGGGCTTTGGCAAATCAAACGCCAAGGTATATATGGAGAAGAAGACTGGGGTCACATTTGCAGATGTTGCAGGTGAGGACGAGGCAAAGGAATCCCTGACGGAGATGGTCGACTTCCTTCACAACCCTAAGAAGTATATGGCTATAGGTGCAAAGCTTCCAAAGGGAGCACTGCTGGTCGGCCCTCCGGGAACCGGAAAGACACTTCTGGCAAAGGCTGTTGCCGGAGAGGCAAACGTGCCATTTTTCTCCATGTCGGGATCAAGCTTCGTGGAGATGTACGTGGGTGTCGGCGCATCAAGAGTCAGAGACCTGTTCAAACAGGCATCTGAGATGGCCCCTTGTATAATATTCATAGATGAGATAGATGCCATAGGCCAGAGCAGAGACAGCGTGAGGGGCGGTGATTCGGAGAGAGAACAGACACTGAACCAGCTCCTTGCAGAGATGGATGGATTTGACACATCCAAGGGAATAGTGATACTGGCTGCTACCAACAGGCCGGAGACACTTGACAAGGCACTCCTGAGACCGGGAAGATTTGACAGAAGAGTCATAGTTGAGAAGCCGGATCTTCAGGGCAGAATAGACACGCTGAAGGTACACTCCAGAAATGTCAAGATGGATGAGACTGTGGATCTCCGTGAGCTTGCGCTTGCCACGGCAGGTGCGGTTGGAGCAGATCTCGCCAACATAATAAATGAGGCGGCGCTCACTGCAGTCAGATCAGGCAGGAGCATGGTTTCACAGGCTGATCTCATCGGTGCGGTGGAGCTTGTATTTGCAGGAAAAGAGAAGAAGGGCAAGCTGCTCGGTGACCAGGAGAAGAAGGTTGTTGCATATCACGAAGTTGGACATGCTCTTTTGGTTGCTCTCCAGAAGCACACGGAGCCTGTTCAGAGGATAACAATAGTTCCGAGAACGATGGGTTCTCTGGGATATGTATGGCAGGTGCCTGAGGAAGAGAAGTATATGGAGACCAAGGCTGAGCTTGAGGCGAACATTGTGACGACCCTCGGCGGAAGAGCTGCGGAGGAATTGAAATTCGACTCAGTGACCACAGGTGCGGCAAATGATATAGAGCAGGCGACCAAGACAGTGAGAGCGATGATAACCATGTACGGAATGTCAGACAAGTTTGGACTCATGCAGCTTGAGACTGTTCAGGGAAAATATCTCGACAGAAATGCAGTGCTCCAGTGCTCAGACAAGACTGCTGCAAAGGTTGATGAGGAGATAAGGAATCAGCTCAAGAAGGCATATGATGAGGCCAAGAAGCTTCTCTCAGAGCACATGAATGCGCTGGATGCCATCGCACAGTATCTGATAGAGAAGGAGTCGATAACAGGCCAGGAGTTCATGGAGATATTCAACAGAGTTGAAAATGCTGAACAAAATGTTGAACAGGAATAAAATTAAAACAATATAAGATCAAAAAAAAGAGAGAAGCCGGGGCTGGCAAAAAGCTCCGGCTTCTCTCTTTTCTATATCTGCTTTAGATTATATCTGCTGAAGGTCGTCCAGTGTCTTGCCGTATGCCGGTAAAAACTCGCACACGAAGTCGTTTACCTCAGGATACGTCTCCGCCATCTGTGACACGGAATTCATGATCGTACCCATGGCACTGGAGAACTCGGTATTTCCCGATCCTGTCTCCTCCATGCATTTGATCAGGGCGGACAGCTTGTCAGCCGACTTGACGAGCTTCCAGAGATATACATCATTCTCGTCGTCGGCATCCTTAAAGAATATCGGTTCATAGGCTGGTCTGAGATCGTTCGGCAGCTTGTCAAGCAGTGTGTGGCATGCGATATCCTCCACATCCTTGAAGGCAGTCTTGATATCATCGTTGTAGTATTTCACCGGGGTCGGCATGTCGCCGGTGATGATCTCCGATGCATCGTGATAGAGACCTATGAGTGCAGCTCTCTCGGCGTTCAGAGACTTGCCGTAGCGTACATTGCCGATGGTTGCCAGTGCGTGGGCTATCATGCTCACCTCCAGGCAGTGCTCACACAGATTCTCCTCGCGGTTGTTCCTCATGAGTGCCCATCTGTCAATATATTTCATTCGTGATATAAGTGCAAAAAAGTTGTATTCCATCATAAAATCCTCGTTACTTCTGTTTATCGTTGTGGAAAAAGTTATACACCGCAGTGGCTGCAGTCTTGTTCATTCCCTGCGGGATCTCGAGATCAGCAATGCTGGCGGCACGGATCTTGTCTATGTCCTTGAAGTATGCCAGAAGAGCCTTTCTCCTTGCCGGGCCTATGCCCTCAATATCGTCCAGAACTGAGTGGATCTGGGATTTGCTTCTGAGACTTCTGTGGTACTCGATTGCAAATCTGTGGGCCTCGTCCTGAAGTCTTGTTATCATGTTGAAGGCCTGTGTATTTGCAGGAAATTCTATCTCCTTGTTGTTGTAATAGAGCCCCCTGGTTCTGTGGTGGTCATCCTTTACCATTCCGCATACCGGGATGTTAAGGCCAAGCTCGTCAAGAACCTCCAGTGCTATGTTGACCTGACCACGGCCACCATCCATCATGAGTACATCCGGGTAGATATTAAACCGCTCGTCCGTGAACCTTCTTGTGAGTACCTCCCTCATGCTTGCGTAGTCATCCGGCCCGTCTATGGTCCTGAGCTTGAACTTTCTATAGTCATTCTTCTTGGCGCGTCCGTTTTCAAATACGACCATGGATGCCACGGAGTGATAGCCGCTTATATGCGATATATCAAATGCCTCAAGGCGTCTTGCGGATGAAACTCCGATAAGCTGTGCCAGCTCATTTGCCGCACCCTCAGTGCGCTCCTTTTCACGCTTGAGCTTGTCAGCATCCTGGTTCATGACCAGAAAAGCATTGTCCTTTGCCAGCTTGAGAAGCTTCTGCTTGTCTCCCTTCTGGGGAACAACGATGTGTACCTGACTTCCACGGCGGGCACTCAGATATTCCTCGATGACCTTGTAGTCCTCGATCTGCTGCTCGATGATGATCTCCTTTGGCAGGTATGGAGTGGAAGCGTAGTATTGCTTGAGAAAAGACTCCATGATCGTGCTGTATGCCTCAGCATTTACACCGCTCATGTGGTAGTGTTCCCTGCCGATCATCTTGCCCGATCTTATGAAGAATATGGATATGACACACTCGTTTCCAAGATCGGTGGCCATGGCGATCACGTCCCTGTCGTCTGCGCTTGTGTCACCGACTCTCTGGGTGGACTCGATGTGATGGATGCTCTTTATCAGATCCCTGATCTCGGCGGCCTGTTCAAATTCCATATCCTCGGCCAGCTCCTTCATCTGCTTTTCGAGATCCCTGATCACATGACCGTGGTTGCCGTTCAGAAAGCTTATGGCATCCTGGACGTTTTTGTTGTAATCCTCCTTGGAGATATATCCCTGACAGGGCGCCATGCACTGCTTTATCTGGTGATACAGGCAGGGCCTTTCAAGCCCCATATCCCTTGGCAGGACCTTGTTGCAGCTCCTGATGTGATACAGTTTTTTCAGCAGCTCGATGATATCCTTCACCGCTTTGGAATTGGTGTATGGGCCAAAATATTTGGAGTGATCCCGCTTCATCTGATGGCTGTACAGTATGCGCGGGTAATCCTCCTCCACAGTAATGCGGATAT
>CAVCCL010000131.1:0-5528 GCA_963600665.1 Bifidobacterium catenulatum
CTTGTATGCCGCAATGCTTCCTGTGACTCCGGGAACTACTGTCTTTCCTTTTAACATACTGTGTATTTTATCCTTTCTTCAAAGGCTGTATTCTATAACTCAGCTATAAAGTTATCGATCAGTCTCGCCTTGCCGAACTTAACAGCCATTGCACAGAGTACATGTCCCTCTGCCTTCTCTATGGACTGCATGGTATCCATGTTGACCATCTCTACATAGTCGATGGTTGCAAGCGGCTCAGCCGAGATGAGTTTCTTCATCTCACCAACGATCTTCGCTGCGTCTCTCTCTCCGTCAGCTATCATATCCTGACCAAGCTTTACAGCCTTGCTGAGAACTACTGCAGCCTTTCTCTCCTCTGGTGTGAGGTAGATGTTTCTTGAGCTCTTTGCCAGTCCGTCCGTCTCTCTTATGATCGGACATCCGACTATCTCTATATCAAAGTTCAGATCCTTGACCATTCTCATGATAATGGCAAGCTGCTGGGCATCCTTCTGTCCAAAGTATGCTCTGTCAGGTGTTACTATATTGAAGAGCTTTCCTACAACTGTACATACACCCTTGAAATGTATTGGACGTGTAAGTCCGCAGAGTGCATTTGGAAGGCCTGTCATATTGATGAATGACACGAAGCCGTCTGCGTACATCTCCTCAGGCTCCGGATTGAATATGATGTCTGCGCCTGTGCTCTCACAGAGCTTTGCATCAGCCTCAAGATCTCTTGGATAGCTCTCCAGATCCTCGTTAGGTCCAAACTGTATCGGATTGACAAATACGCTTACCACTGTTCTATCGTTCTGCTCAACTGACTTCTTGATAAGACTCTGATGTCCCTCGTGAAGGTATCCCATTGTAGGCACAAGACCAACTGTGAGTCCCTGCTTCTTCCATTCCTTAACCTGCGCTCTTACCTCATCTATCTTCTTTAAAATCACCATGATATTTTTCTCCTTTAGTATAACTTCTCTATTACTTCATCGTCTATCTTGTATGTGTGCTCAGGGCCCGGGAATGTTCCGGCATTTATCTCATCGATATAAGCCTTAACCGCACCTCTCATAACATCGCCCACATTTGCAAACTGCTTTACGAACTTTGGAACAAAGTCTGAATACATGCCAAACATATCCTGATTTACAAGCACCTGTCCATCGCAGTAACGACCTGCGCCTATTCCTATGGTAGGAATGCTTACTGTCTCTGTGACTATCTTCGCAAGCTTCTCCGGTACGCACTCCATTACGAGCATGAATGCACCTGCCTCCTCAACAGCCTTTGCATCCTCTATGAGCTTCTTGGCTGCAGCCTCTGTCTTGCCCTGCACCTTGAATCCGCCAAATGCGTTGATGGACTGTGGTGTAAGTCCAAGATGTGCACATACAGGTATGCTCGCCTTGACTATGGCGCTTATCTGTGGACACATGTCCTGACCACCCTCAAGCTTCACCGCTCCGGCACGTCCTTCCTTCATGATCCTTCCGGCATTGACAACCGCATCATATACGCTTGTCTGATATGACATAAATGGCATATCTGTGATGACAAGAGCATTCTTTGCACCCCTTGCCACCGCTGCACTGTGATGTATCATATCATCAACAGTTACAGAGATCGTGTCCTCATATCCGAGAATAGTGTTGCCCAGGGAATCTCCTACAAGAATAGTGTTGACTCCTGACTCATCCACGATCTTCGCCATGGTGTAATCATACGCTGTAATCATGGAGATCTTCTTGTCCGTCCCCTTCATCTGCCTGAGTGTTGCCGTCGTGTTTTTCATAATTAAATTCTCCTATTCCGTTCAGTAGCTGTATCAAACCGCTATAATCCCTGTCCGGGTGCTTTCTCTCTGCCACCGACACAAGGCATCTGGACACCGCAGCATATGCGCTCCGTTCATCTCCGCTCAATGCGTTCAGATGCTTTCTCACAGTTTCTGTATCGCATCTCTCAACAGGCCCCGTCAAGCTGTCCACCGGTCCTCTGTCAGCCGCAGCTTTCGCATTGCCGAGGAACAAAGGCACTATAGCCCTCTGCGCCTCCTCCGCCGAGAAGCCGCACTGTGTCAGAAGCTCCTGCGATACCGCCAGCAGCCCTGTTACCAGATTGCTTGCAAACACTGCAGCGCCGTGATACTTCACCTTGTCGGTGCCATCAATGCGCACACAGCTATTGCCGAGGGCTCTTATGACAGAGCATACCTTGTCGGCATATCTGTCATCTCCCTCAACTGTAAAAAATGAATTGTCCAGTTCTTTATAGGATTCGTACTTTGAACTTATTGCATACATAGGATGAATCGAATAACCAAAGGCTCCCGCCTCTGTTATACCTGAGAAAATATCTGATGTCATCGCTCCGCTGGCGTGACAAATGATCCTGCCACGAATGTCAAGATCCTTTATGCTCTTCCACACCTCTCCTATCTGTCCGTCAGGAACGGTGAGAAAGATCACTTCACAATACTCACACAGTTGCTCCAGGCTGTCGTACACACAGGTCTCGGTAAACTCTGCTGCAAGCTCCGCACTCTGTCTGCTGGCGCTAAAATATCCGCCAACCTCCAGGCACAATGCTCCATCCGTTTTCTCTCTGACAAGCTCTCTCTTCTCTGCGATATACCTGCCAAATGTGAATCCGACTTTTCCAGCTCCAATAAATCCAATCCTCATACAATCACCTGCTTAAATCTGTTGTCAGTATCCGTGTATGCGCTTCCTGTGGAAGCATGATTCAGGTACAGCTTCTTTCGAATACCATCCATCCAACATACTAACATTCCACTTTTTAATTGTAAAGTTAGTACTTAAACTTTTCTATTACTTCTTCGTTAGCTTTCATGGCAGCCTTCTCCATGTCTCTGCGCTCATCCTGAAGCTTTAATCTGACTGCCTCATTGTTAACACCGATTATCTGAAGGGCAAGATATGCTGCATTCTTGCTTCCGTTTATCGCAACTGTTGCAACAGGGATTCCTGAAGGCATCTGAACGATAGAAAGAAGTGCATCCATACCATCCAGAGTTGCGCCTGAGAGAGGTACTCCAATAACAGGGAGAACTGTCTGTGATGCCACAACTCCAGGGAGTGCTGCTGCCATTCCTGCTGCTGCAATGATAACCTCTGTTCCGTTATTGTTGGCTTCCTCTATGAACTCTGAAAGTCCTGCGTGTGCTCTGTGTGCTGAAAGGCATCTCACATCTACCTCCACACCGTAGTTCTTAAGAATCGATACTGCCGGCTCAACCTTTGGCAGATCACTTGTTGATCCCATGATAATTGCTACTCTCATTTTTCATTTCCTCTTTTCTTGTTTATTTATATTGCAGCGCAGGCTTATTTTGCCTGCGCACTTTATATAATGTTAGATACTGTTGAGATACTGGTCTATCATCTCACTGGAGGTCTGGTAATCTCCGGTTCCCACATACTCCTTAAGTGCAGTGAAGAACTCTGTGTCTATATCTCCGTAGGAGTACCTGTCAATATCACGTATAAGGTCCTCCACAGGTTCGCGGTCACCCGCTCTCAAGAATGCCCTGAGCTCCTTGAGCTTGCTCTTGTTTATTCCATCCCGAACTTCCTTCTCAGCAGGCTCCTCCACATGATTTATCTTTGACATGTACTTGTCTATCTGCTTGAAGAAGTCGTTCATCATCGCTATAAAATCGCGGGTATTGTCTCGGGCGTACTGCTGGTTTCCGATATTTATCGCAGACTCCAGGTTGGCCGCCTTCCTCTCGATTCCGTAGGCTCCGATATTTGCACTGCTGCTCTTGATGTCATGGATTATGTTCTTGTACCTTCTCACATCATCGTCGATATATGTCCTGAGCTGCTGCACCTCTTCCCGGTACTCATCCCTGTAATTTCTGACAAATGTGTTGAAGGTTCTGAAGCTTCCACCCATAGCTCTGACGGAGTCCTCCACGGACACAAATCTTCCAAGCAGGACTGCATCCTCCATATAGTTGATGTCATCATCGGACTGGGAAAGCTCCGTGTCTCTCTCCTTTATCTTGTCCTCCGATATATAAGTCCTCAGCATGGATTCAGCCTGATCGAGCTCTATCGGCTTAACTATGACATCGTTGAAGCCCGATGTGAGTATCTCCTCTCTGGATGTCTCAACCGTGTTGGCGGACAGCGCAATGATAGGCATCTTCTTGTACTCCTCACCGTCAAGATTTCTCATCTCCCTGACGGTATCCAGTCCATCCATGACAGGCATAACAGTGTCGATAAATACCATATCGTAATTCTCCACCATGACCTTATCAAGTGCATCAAATCCCGATGTGGCGGTGTCGCACGCCAGACCATATGTATCAAATATGGTCTTCTCCACCTGTAATGCAAGCTCTGAGTCGTCCACTATAAGTATGCGGGCATCCGGCAGCCACAGATGTGAATTGGCATTTCTTCTCGCCATCTCCTTGCGCTTTCTCTCATTGTAGTTGACATAACTATAATCAAACACTGACTGCTTGATGCTGAAGCGTATGGTCGTTCCTGCGCCATATATACTCTCTGCGCTGATGCTTCCATCCAGCATGCGCACAAGCTCCTTGGCTATGGCAAGGCCAAGACTGACTCTGAACATTCCTATATCCGATCTCTCATAGGAGTCATCCAGCTCAAACAATGTTCCAAGTCTCTCTTCCTTAACTCCAAGTCCTGTATCCGATATCTTGAAGTCCAGATATATCTCATCGTGATCCCTGTCAAATATTCGGGATATCTCAGTCTCCGGCTCCTCTATGAGCTCCGAGAATTCACTGACTGTGTAATCCTCTGCATCCGCCTCATCCACGTCCTCGTCGGCTCTTCTGGCTATACGCCAGTCAATGTCTATGCTTATATATCCCTCTTTCGTAGTATTTGCGGACCATGCAAATATGTTCTCAAGGATCTCTCTCACCGCCGTCATATCTCCTATGAGTCCGTTCGGTATCTTGTCCTCGATGCTGACCTTGAGATCTATGAGATCTCTGTTCACCATGGACTTGAATTCATCGGAGAGCTCGTCTATGAGATCTGAAGCAAAATACTGCTTGTACTCCGGCTCTATGATGTCGTCCTTGAGATTTGAGAGCTTCGATATTCCATCGGACATATCGAGTATCTCTCTTCCCGCAGCATACATGGCACTGTACTGGGCATACTCATCACTCTGGGTGTCCTGACAGTTTCTCATGGCAAGCTCTGATATGGCTATTATGTTGTTGAGCGGAGTCCTAATCTCATGGTTAAGGTAGTTTACATAATCATTCTTTGCCTGATTGGACTTCTCCGCCTCCTCACTCTTCTTGCTGAGCTCTTCCACCTGCTCGTTCTGTCTTCTGAGCAGCTTGAAGATACTTCTCGCAACGGCTATTCCTACCAAAATAAGAAGAACTATAAATATCACAAGGAGCATCTTTGCCAGGTTCGTCTCGAAGAATCCGAGTTCCTTATCTATGACAAATGTAAGAGGCTGTTCACACTCCACGCCGTCCGCATTTTTTGCAGTTAACATAAAACGGTATG
>CAVCCL010000132.1:0-5885 GCA_963600665.1 Bifidobacterium catenulatum
GTATACTCCATCCTCACGCTCTGGAAGCTCTATGTCTGCAAGAGTCATATTCTCCTTAGCACTCAGTGAATCTATCGCCTGTGTAAATACTGCATTTGCAGGAAGAACCTGAACAGTTATCTCCACATGCTCTGCTCTCTCGTATACATCCTCATCTTCAGGTACAAATGTTGCAAGGAAGGTCTTTGTTCCAACCTCTCCCACAGATTCATCTGCATTTTCCCAGATAAACATTCCACCTGCTGTCTCAGGCAGGAGTATCTTGCCAACGGTGTCTCCGTATGTAGCTGTGACATTCTCTGGAACTGCAAATACAGGATCCTGCTTTCTAACATACACTGAAAGCTTCACTGTAATTCTCACACTTCCGTCTTCCAGCTCCTCGTATGTTCCCTCTGCTGCATCGATCTTGCTCCAGTCATAGTTTGCTGTGTCGTCTGGAACAAAGTATGCATCGTAGGTCTCGCTTGTTCCGGCTTTACCTACCTGCTGTGTTCCATCTGCCCACATATACTTTCCTGCTGCCGATGTTGGAAGCTCCACATCCGCAAGGGTCTTGCCGGCATATGCGTCGCCCGCCTTTCCGGCAGTAAATGAAGGTATTCCCTTCTCCACGCTGGATATGATCAGTGTGAACTCAGCCACTGTCTGATTCTGTCCTCTCACCGTGAACTTGATTGTCTGTGCCTCAGCACTTGCAGTCTTCGGTGTTCCATATACCTTTCCATCGTATATCACAAGTCCTGCCGGAAGGGTATGTCCCTTTGCAAGAGAGTATGACACATATCCGTTGTCCACCGCTTCATCATTCTGGATCTCTATGGCTGTCAGATCATATAATGGCTCGTCCTTTGTGGTTGTCTTTCCAACCTGTGCCTTAACTGTATCCTCTGTCTTTGCAAGAGTTATATTTACGGCCTCCTGCTTTGCCATATTTACCGTAACTGTTGCCGGCTCATATGTCATGACGCCACTCCAGAGACGATTGTTGCTTGTAGTCATGGCTGTGTCATCCGGTCCAAATACAACTGAATCCACCGCCATTCCATCTATCGGCTCACCGTCTATTGTGATATAGAACGACTTGCCACCCTGTATATAGAGTGCATCGTCACCGTCAACACCTGACTTCTTCTGACAGCTTGTTGCCGATGAGCTCTTCTCTATCTTTGCATCGCCATCCTTGAAGCAATATTCAGGATAATCCACATCAAGCTTGTAGAAAATGACGCTGTAATTTTTCAGTGCGTACACCATATCCGGGATCACTGTGGTAAGTATGCTTCCGCTTCCAAGGCTTGACGTATTTGCAAGCTGCTTCATATTACCATAGTTTACGATCATTGCACTGTTTGTGAGGTTGCCAAATGTCCACTGTGCATCTGCTCTGTTGATGAGCTTTGCACTTGTATTCAGCGTGAGTCTCTCACTATTTGTGGCTGTGATCTCTCCGTAGTTATCTACTGTTGCTGAAGCCTGAACGTTTCCTGTAAGATTCCATGTTCCTCTGTTGACCAGTGATCCTGTCATGGTCAGAGCGCCGTCCACATTCCATGTGCCAAGGTTCTCAACATCACCGGTGACTGTCGCTGTCGACGTATTTGTGAGAGCTGCGCCCTCGGCGATGGTCAGCTTCGAATCCTTGAGGATCTCAAGCTGTTTTACCTCCACATCTCTGTCAAGGGTATACTCTCCACCTATAGTTAATTTGCCTGCGAGAGACAGATACAGTGCATCCATGCTCTCCACTTCGTAATTGTCAGCAGTGCCCTTTACAGTCGCTGTGGACTTTGCATTCTCGTCTACATACTCTACCCTGCCGACCTTACCGCCTGCCGCAAGTACAAAGTCACCTGTTACAGCGCCCTCTGTTCCTGCCTTGACGTATATATTTCCAATGCTGTGACCATAGTTAAATACCAATGCCTTGCTATGCTCATTGTTGACGTCATTTTTTCTGAGTTCGCCTGACTTTATCTCGGCATACAGATCTCCCTTTACATCTGACTGCTGGACAAAGTTGTTGCACTTCTCAGCACACCATCTTCCCTCAACCACACAATTCACATTTCCGGATACGGCTGTTCCCGACACTCCATTGAAGTATGAGCGCTTGTTCATGTAATCCGCACCGTATATAAATGTATTGTAATGATCAGTTATACCAACTCTTACATCCACATCACCGGATACTGATCCACCTGATGTGACATACATATTTTCAGACTTGGTTGATTCCGGTGTATACATCTGCGCAGCCTTTGCAAATGTGAAGTCTACCTTCTCCGCATTTGTATTGTACGCACCGTATACCACACTTCCTGCTCTTCCGTCCTCTGCCGTGAATGTCACTGTCTTGACATCAGCGTTTCCTGCCGCAGCTACACTGCCTGACACATAACCGCCCATGATCGTCATGGTTACATTTCCATCGATCGTCACGCGGTCTGCATTGCTGTCAGTTGAACCTGCAGCACATATATTGCCGACATTTCCACTTCTGAGTGTCACCGATATGTCACCGGTGTATTTATTTGCTGTGTCTGTATAGCCTGATATGCTGTAGCCCGACAGATCATATGTAACCTCTCCGTCTATTCTGAGTGGTCTGTTGTCGTCTGCCACTCCGTTGTGATCAGCATCCAGATATACTGAGCTCTTGCTGCTGTCCGATGGATCAACGATTATCACTGCTGAATTTCCACCGAGATCAATGGTCTTATCCTCTGTGTTCACAGATACACCAAGCTTGTTGATATCAGGTATCTCCGTGCCTGCCGGCAGTACCTTGAATACCACTGGGAAGTCAACTGATGTTCCATTTCGTCCTGTTATGACAAATGTTACTGTGCTTTCACCTGCGTTCTTTGCTGTTCCTGTTATCTTGCCTGACTCAAGCACAAGTCCTGATGGAAGTGTCGAACCGCTCTTAAGTCTGTACTGCATGTCCGTTCCATAATCCTTTGTGGTATCTCCTGTAACCTTGAGGATCGTGAGATCGTACGCTGGTGAATCCGCTGTGTACTTTGTCTCTGCCGCCAGAACCGGATCTGCGTATTCCTTACTGATGTCTATCTGGTCTGCCACATAATCCACTACGATAGACATGGATGAATCCGGGCCTGTCACCTTTGCACTTCCGTTGCTTCCCTGTACCGGCTCGCCGCCATTTGCCGACACATAGGCTGTGTAACCCGGCACATCGGTATAGCTGACTGTGATCGCCTGTTTGCAGGCAACATATTTGACGTTCTCATATTCAACTACATATGACTGTGCAGCCAATTTTGCTGATGTGTTGTCCATGTTTGTTGAGCTGCCTGCATAGCTGTAATACACTCCTGTCCAGCCGCTGGCATCTATATCATCTGCAAATTTTCCTGCTGCCACCCACACACCTGTGTTGCTGAACTGGTCTGAAGGACACTTAAGCGTACCCTTCTGATACACTCTTGCCCAGCCTGATGTCATGTTGACCTTGCCCACATCAAACAGCGCATCCTCGCCTATTGTGAGTGTCGTGTCATACTGTGTCATATTGAGAGCCGCAAGCTTCGTATCTCCATTCACAACTGCCTTGGCATACTTTGAATAGCCAAGTCTGTCAGCGGTCAGCGTATCGTTAAATACTGCGGATGATCTCTCATTCAGTGACACATAATCCGTTACCTCAACAGGAGCATTTACATCAACTGCCGCACTGTCATAAATTATCAGAGCCGTTGCCGTGAGCTTCTTATTCACAACATAGGTTCCTCTGATCGTTACGATATCCTTGCTGTTTCTCATGAATGCACCGGTATATTTTGATGTTGTATCCGCTGCAAATCCGCCCTTATCTACAGTGTTCTCTGCGATCTCATATGCGATGGTTCCATCCACGGTTGAATTAGACAGAACATACATAGTTGCTGTCTTACCACCACGGATATTTATGCTCACCGCATCGCCGCCTTCATATGAAAGCTCTGAATCCTTTGCACCATATATTGCTTTTACATTTCCCCCCATCATGGTGATCCTGATGCTTCGTCTTATGGCGTTGTCCTCGACACCTGTTATCGTGTACTCCGACAGATCTCCGGTGTACAGAGGTGTCTTGCCATCTGCCTGTCCATCCTGGTCGTCGTCCACATATATCTCTGTATCTGTGTCGTCCTTTGCCTGGATGACCACCGATGTTCCGTTGAGACATATAGTCTTCTCATCCTCATCAACTACGATTCGGCCATCCTGATTGTCCTGTTTCTTCTCCTCGTTTGAGACGATCACGTTCAGTGAGAGCTGTGCCTTTGAACCGTTTCTTCCTGTCACATGAACTATTACATTCTTGCCGTCTTCATAAAGCTTGCTTGCCGTTCCGACGATCTTGCCATCTGTCAATGTGAGTCCCTCAGGAAGACCATTTGTCTCGTCTATCTCGTATGTGACCTCGCCCTCTCTTGCATCGTTTGATATGACAAGATCTGCCATGTCGT
Organism: Bifidobacterium catenulatum; assembly: GCA_963600665.1. Lineage (GTDB taxonomy): Bacteria > Bacillota > Clostridia > Lachnospirales > Lachnospiraceae > Coprococcus. The sequence continues at coordinate 4,479 of CAVCCL010000132.1, forward strand.
AGAGAGGTGAAGCTGCCGTGTATTCTTTTCCAAGCAGTGCTGAAGGATCAACAGTTGTCTTTGATACCACGATCTGCTTTCCTGTCGTTGCGATCGTCACTGTACAAGGCTCGTTCGGCATGCTGAACGTGTACACTCCATTTGATTCAACCGCCGCATTTTCCGCTGTGTCGCTCTGACCTCTGAAAGTTACCTTGTCAAGAATATATCCCTTGTTCACGGTCGGTGTTATCTTGACATCTGCGCCGCCCTTGACATATGTACCATCAGGATCAATATACTGTGACGTCTTGCCTGTCATGGTGTACGTTGCAGCTTTCTCATTTGTCACAACATCTATTGAATAATTTACATTTGCGACATCGCCTACAGCCGGATCCTCTATTACGCCACCCTTTGAGAATATGTTTGGCAGATATCCATCAGTGGCCTTAAATGTTCCCTTGAGGATTCCACTGTGGAGTATGTTTGAACCGCCTGCTGCATATATACCCTCATTTGCAGTTACCGTTACCCCCTTGTTGATGACGATCACGGCACTGCCCTGGCTTCCGTTCTCTGTGAAGTTGCCAAAGTAAATATTGTCAGCCGTTACATCCTTGTCTATCACAAGCTTCTGTCCGCCATAATATATATTCTGTCCGTAGGTTATCACTGATGAACCTGTAGTATTCATGCTAGGCGCCATGTAATACTTCTCAGGCATACTGCACTTGTCATCAAATGTAACCTTCGCATCCTTGTTATTGCCTATATACATCTGGAAACTTATTCCGTCTGCATTTGTAAAATCTGTGTTGTTGATCTTTATATCGACAGGAACTGTATTCTCGGTTGAACCGGAATAACTCTCATTTGCCAGATAGAAAATATTATTTCCCGCCAGTCCGTTTATACTGCTGTCTGACAAAGTTATGTCAACCTTTGTGCCAATATTTCCGCAGCTATAATTGCCTCCGGCGAGTCCGCATTTTGCAAAATGTATCTTTGATATATCCGCCTTGAGTTCCCCTGCCAGTGCAAAGTTGGCCATCATGGTAAACATATCGCTACCCGCATATTCATACGAGTTCACAAGTGGATCACCATTTTCGTCTAGTATAGATTCATCATTCATGCTATCCACCTTGACCGTCATATTTCCCAGACAGCTACCGCCGTATACAAGCTGTGCTGAACTGCTGATAGAATTGCTGACGTTTATATTAATATCCTTACTGATACTTCCACCCTGCTCTACATTCAGAGATCTTGTGATGCTGCAGCCTGAAACAACGGCATCCACAGAACCATTTACCGTCATATTTGACAGATTCAGAACATTTACATAGGCTGCATTACAGTTGTAAAGCTCTGCCTTTATATCACTTTTAACCGCTGTGCTCAGATTCATACCATATAATGTAC
>CAVCCL010000133.1:0-3295 GCA_963600665.1 Bifidobacterium catenulatum
ATCTTGTTAAGTCTACCAACCAGAATCCTGTTGATTATGAAGTACAGAACAATTATTCCGCCGTAGAGTACAGCCCAGAGCCATGGAGCAAATGTCAGCTTGACACCGCAATTTACATTTGACACCAGTGAAGGGAACACTGCGTCCATGATGACCTTGGCAAGCGGCAGACATATAGCTGCGCCGATTGCGATTATGAAGAAATTGCCATCAAGGTAAAGCTTTCTGATCTCCTTCGTTCTGAATCCGAATACCTTTATAAGTGAGATTGAGAACGCCGATCTGTCTATCATGACCTTCATCATCAGATACATTACCACAACGAATATGAGTGTCGATATAATTACTATCATCACGATCATACTCATCATCAGGTCGACGAATATTCCGGCGGCCGACTCAATATCTGCCTTTGTGGTAGTTGCATAGAGTCTTGCCGGTTCAACTCCCAGATCCTTGTCTGCAAATACCACATTGTACTCATCACTTCCTGCGCCGAACAGATCCCTTGCATCATCTATGGTCATGAACACATAGAACGATGGCGAGTATTGTGTAACACTGTCCACTGTAAATCCGTAATCTATATCGTTCTCTTCGTCGTGGAGAACAATCTCATCACCTACGCCGTAACCATACTTCTCGGCAAATGATGATGATATGGCCACTCTGTTCTTGCCATCCTTGAGATCAACATCAAAATACTTCGTATTCTTTGAAAGTCCAAGCACTGTCACATCCCAGTTGTAACCGTATATCTCTTTCTTCAGTGTCTTTGCATACGCAGCCTCACCGCCCTCAGGAGGATTCTCTGTAGGATACTTGTATGTATACATGTACTCATAGTGGGTATCCTCGACGTTCTCCTTCTTAACATTTGAACAGAGGGTTGCAGTATCAAGGCTTATCATCATACATATGAGAGCTATGAACATTCCGATCACGACGGTCAATCCTGTTCTCATCTCTCTGAGCATCTGTCTGACTCTGAATCTTCCGACAAATCCCATGTTTCCAAGATCGACATTGCTGCCCTTCGGCTGCTTGACCTCATTCTTTATGAGTGAAAGGGCTGTCTGTGAGAGCTTCTTTCTGATAACGAAGTAGTTCACAACTATCGCTGCCAGTGGAGGCATCACGATACCGTACACTATAAGAATCGGCGGGATCTTCACATCCATAGCAGGAATCGAATAATACGCATATGCATCTGCCATCTGCACAGGGATTCCCACATTGCTTATTCCGATCAGGAAACCGATTATGCCTGCAACTGTTGTGACTATGACTGGAAGTGTCAGATAGTGCATCATGAGATCTCTTCTCTTGACACCCAGGGCATAGAGCGCACCTATGACGCTGCTCTCCTTCTCTATTCCATGTACAACGAATACCGATATGACATATGTGAACAGAAGCATGAGCAGCACTCCGAAGAAGTATCCGGCCTGTACATTGATCTGCTGGTCATCCGCGGCTCCGCCTGTTCTCGGGTTATCGTCACTTGTTACAAATGATGTGATGTTGGCGAGGTCCGTGTCATAATTCTTGAGGAATGAATCAGTCTCCTTCTTGAGCTCTGCCATCCCATCTGCAAGCTCATCAGAGCCATCCTTTGCGTCCATAGCTCCATCTGTGTATTCCTTTATGCCGTCCTTGAATTCCTTTATGCTGTCAATATCGCTCATGGCACTCTTGACACTCATAGCCACGATTCCACCCTGACTGTCGGCAATCTTAGTCATCTCGTCACTGTAATTATCCTCTGTAAGCTCAGTATCTAATCCATATGCTTTGAGTGATGATGATGCCTGATCAAGGTATGCATCAAACAGCTCCTGTGCAGCATTGTTGAGCTTTCTGTTGTTATCAGTGAGTTCTCCAAGTCCGTCTGCAAGCTCATTTGCGCCTGACTTAAGATCCTTTATGCCATCCTTGAAGTCATTTATGGCTGCACCTGTTCTATCCCAATACTCCTGGAAATACTCATCATCTATCCTGTCTGTGTCGACCTTGATGTCTTCAAGTGCATCCTTCACGTCATCACAGGTGGTCTTGCCCTCGAGTCTGAACGCATACAGATAAGTCTCAGTCTTGACACTCTCGCCTGTTTCATGAAGCTTTTCATATGCACCCTCAGTAACGAATACTGTTCCAAACACCTTACTGTCAACTACAGTATCTGACATCTCCTTGAAAAGCGCATTGTAATCAGGGGATGTTCCTATTCCTGTTACCTTGAAGTCATTTCCAGCTATCTGTATCGTATCTCCAACCGACACATCATTTACCTGGCTGAATCTCTTCTCAACAACTATCTCATCGTCAGCCTCTGCAAGACTTCCCTCATCACATTCAACAAGATCTATGTTCTCCCTGTTGGCAAATACTCTGATAGTCTTGCCATCCATGACATCATAGTCCTCGTAGAACATCTTCTCGACCTCTGCGCCTGCATCCTCAAGCTGGGATATCTCATCATCACTCAGCGGAACGAACACTGAGAACTGTCCGTCCTCTATCTTATTTGCCTTGTCATGTGCCTCACCGTTATCAATGATAGTTGCTCCCGCACCTATGAGTGAGACGATGACGTACATACCTACAATAATAAGAAATGCAAGTGCTATGTATCTGAACAGATTCTCTTTCAGATCCCTCAGAACCCTTTTTCTCAAAACCTTCTGCATATTACAAATCCTCCAATTCTGCCGCTGGAACTCTCACTTCGTTCTCATACTCTTTGCTTATAAGACCATCCTTTATGAAGATGACCTTGTGCACCATGTTCTTGATGGAATTGTTGTGGGTTACTATCAGCATGGTCGTTCCATACTTCTCATTTATCTCTTCGAGAAGAACAAGTATGTCTCTTGAAGTCTTGGAATCAAGAGCTCCTGTCGGCTCATCACAGAGGAGAAGTTTCGGATTCTTCACAAGCGCTCTCGCTATGGCACATCTCTGCTGCTGTCCACCTGAGAGCTGTGAAGGGAACTTGTTCTGATGCTCCGTAAGTCCCAGTGTCTCGATCAGATCATCCATAGGAAGCGGATCATTTGTCAGATATTCACACACCTGTATGTTCTCTCTCACCGTGAGGTTTGGAACCAGATTGTAGAACTGGAATATGAATCCCAGATTATCACGTCTGTAGTCCGAAAGCTGGTCGCTTGTCATACCGAATATCTCTGTTCCGTCAACCTTTATCGAACCTGAATCCATGGTGTCAAGACCACCTATACAGTTGAGGAGTGTTGACTTACCTGAACCTGATGTTCCCTGTATAACACACATC
>CAVCCL010000134.1:0-3437 GCA_963600665.1 Bifidobacterium catenulatum
GAGTAACACCGAAAATATCCAACAAAATAAGGATATAATTGGGGATAGCGACAATGGCAAGATAGCCAGAATCAAGGAGCTTGTAAAGCAGCTCAATGAGGCTGCAAAGAAATATTATATGGAAGATACAGAGATCATGAGCAATCTGGAATATGATGCTCTGTATGATGAGCTGAGCGCTCTGGAGCAGGAGACCGGAATGGTCATGAGCAACAGTCCGACGGTCAAGGTGGGATACGAGGTCGTCAGTGAACTGCCGAAAGAGGCTCATGAGCATCCTATGCTTTCACTTGATAAGACAAAGGATGTAGGCGCTCTTGCGTCATGGCTTGGCGGTCAGAAGGGAGTCATATCCTGGAAGATGGACGGCCTCACCGTTGTCCTCACATATGAGAATGGAGAGATGATCAAAGCTGTCACCCGTGGAAATGGTGAGATAGGTGAGGTCATCACGAACAATGCAAAGGTATTTGCAAATGTTCCTCATCACATTCCGTACAAGGGCAAGCTGACGATCAGAGGAGAGGCGGTCATCAAATACTCGGATTTCAATGCGATAAATGAGAAGATAACGGATGCGGAGTCCAAGTACAAGAACCCACGAAATCTGTGTAGTGGCTCAGTGAGACAGCTTGACAACAAGATAACCAAGGAGAGAAATGTACATTTCTTTGCGTTCAATCTGGTGGACGGAGAGGATGTGGACTTCCACAATTCATTTGAATATCAGCTTGACTGGCTGGAGCAGCAGGGCTTTACCGTGGTAGAACACTATCTGACTGATTCAGCAGCACTCCCTGATAAGGTGAGAGAATTCTCGGAGAAGATTACGCAGAATGACTTCCCATCGGACGGTCTGGTACTCATGCTGGATGATCTGGCATACGGAAGAAGTCTCGGAACCACAGCCAAGTTCCCACGAAATGCCATGGCATTCAAATGGGCGGATGAGGAGGCGATCACTCATCTCCGCTATGTGGAGTGGAGCCCGTCAAGAACCGGACTCATCAACCCTGTTGCGGTATTTGAACCGGTGGAGCTTGAGGGAACCACAGTCAGCCGTGCCAGTATACACAACGTCAGCATACTTAAGTCGCTGGCGCTGGGTGAAGGCGATGAGATCGCTGTGTACAAGGCCAATATGATCATTCCGCAGATCGCAAGGAACCTCACAATGAGCAGCAATGTGGTCATACCGACTGCGTGTCCTGCATGTGGCGGTGAGACTGAGATCGTGAGGGAGGAAGGCGGTGCAGCGTCAGGCGTTGAGACCCTGTACTGTACAAACCAGTTCTGCCCTGCAAAGAAACTCAAGTCATTCTCACACTATGTGTCCAGAAATGCGATGAACATAGATGGACTCTCAGAGGCGACCATAGAGAAGTTCATAGACGAGAATATCCTTGAGGAACTTCCTGATCTGTACAAGCTTGAGGCTCACAGAGATCATATAGTGGAACTTGAGGGATTTGGCGAGAAGTCATACAACAAGCTTGTGGCTGCGGTTGATGCATCCAGACAGACAAATATGTGGCGACTTGTCAATGGTCTCGGCATTGCGAATGTCGGAGAGGCGACAGCCAAGCTCATGGCCAAGCATTTTGCAAATGATATGGATGCCATGAAGAGCGCTGATGTGTCAGCCTACGTGGAGATAGACGGAATCGGTCAGGTCATAGCTGAGGATATAGTCAGATACTTTGAAAATGAGAAGAATTGTGCTATCATAGATAAGTTGATGGCTGAGTTGACATTTGTGGATGAGACTTCTGATATGGAGCAGGATCTGGCGGGCAAGGTGTTCGTCATAACCGGTTCGCTCACCCATTTTGACAACAGAAACCAGCTCAAGGAGCTGATAGAGAGCAGAGGAGGTCAGGTTACAGGTTCTGTATCCGCCAAGACCTCATATCTTATAAATAACGATGTGAATTCCACATCATCCAAGAACAAGAAGGCGAAAAGCCTTGATGTGCCTATCATATCTGAGGAGGATTTCCTGGGGATGATCGGGCAGTAGAGTAGCAGTAGTATATTGAGGGACAGCGCTTAGGTACTTAACTGGTTTGTCGCTCACGTGATGATAGATGAAACAGTTAAATCCTACGTTTGTGTTGTTAATGTGTAGGCGTAGCTTACTTGTTGGGTGCTACTGTATAGTTGCTTGGATAGTAGTAAACGGAAAGGAATGAATTGAAATGCCTATAAGAATAGATGATGATCTGCCGGTAAAAAAAACATTGGAGGACGAGAACATATTTGTCATGGGAACAGGAAGGGCACACAGCCAGGACATAAGACCCCTTGACATCCTGATACTCAACCTCATGCCGCTGAAGGAGGACACAGAGCTTCAGCTCATGCGAAGCCTGTCAAACACTCCGCTTCAGGTGAACATCACGCTTCTTAGAACCATGTCCTACGAGTCCAAGAACGTGACAAAGGGACACCTTGATAGATTCTATGAGGATTTCGATAGTGTAAAGAACCGCAAATGGGATGGTTTTATCATTACCGGAGCACCTGTTGAGAAGATGGACTTTGAGGATGTTGACTACTGGGATGAACTCCGCGAGATCATGGACTGGTCCGAGACAAATGTCACATCGACCATGCACATTTGCTGGGGCGCCCAAGCGGGACTCTACTACAGATACGGTGTTCAGAAGTTTGACCTTCCGCAGAAGCTGTCCGGAATATATGAGCATCACACCTTCCACAAGAGAACACCACTTGTCCGCGGCTTTGACGATATATTCTATGTGCCACACTCAAGATACACCGGCGTGTCCAAGGAGGACATCGTAAATAACGAACACCTTGAGATCGTAGCCGAGTCGGACGTTGCTGGCCCGTACCTCATAATCGGTGACGGCGGCAAGAACATATTTGTCACAGGACATCCTGAGTACGACGTGCTGACCCTTGACCAGGAATACCACAGAGACCTCGGCAAGGGACTTAATCCACAGATCCCGGTGTACTATTACCCGGACAACGACCCGGAAAAGAAACCGGTGAAGAAGTGGAGATGCCATGCGAATACTTTGTATGCGAATTGGTTGAATTATTACGTATATCAGCTTACGCCTTATAAGTGGGATTAGGAGCTGGTGAGACAGCATAAAACTGAGGTTTTAAGCCAAAAACGTTACATATCAATGAAATCATAAACGTATGTAAAATGATGTGATTTTCTGTAATTTAATGACTTTGTGGCGATTAATTGGTGTTTTTTCAAAATGCAGATGGTGTTTTTTAAACGACGTTAGTAGGGAAAGATATTAAATATAAAATTAGAACACAGCACTATGTAGATAAGTGGTAGATATCTATGTGGTGCTGTTTTTGGGAGCTTTTTATTTATAGAAATGTATTACATGCAATTATGAATATATGATATATCAATATGTTATGTGGATAAATAAATGCAGATG
>CAVCCL010000135.1:0-2367 GCA_963600665.1 Bifidobacterium catenulatum
CAGGTATACACTCATGATATTCTCGAAATCCTTCTGATTGAAGCTCGCTATAGGGTATACCGTCTTGTCTGAATAAGTCATGGCATTCAGGAAAGTATTCAGAGAACCCTTTGCCAGCTCGACAAATGGATCCTTGACCGGATATTTCTTTGAACCACAGAGCACTGAGTGCTCGATTATGTGTGGTATTCCTGAATCATCATATGGAGGTGTCCTGAAACCTATGTTGAACACCTTGTTCACATCGTCATTCTCGATGATGAGAACTCTCGCCTTTGTCTTTATATGTTCCAGCACATAGCCCTTGCCGTGTACCTCCGGGAGATCCTTCTCCTCAACTATTCTGTAAGCCTTTACATCCTTGATATTTCCCAATTCATATTCTCCTTCTATATCTTTTTTATGTCATTTTATATTTTTTCGATATACGCTTTTATATCGCCATGAATTTGCGTGATGACATGCACACATCAGCGTACTTCATTATTCCATCTGTCTGGCACCAAATGACGCTGGTAGAAACTCTGACAATCTTCTCATGTCGTAATCATACTCTGAACGTGCTGCAATAACATACATGTCCGCAGAAAATTCCGAGAGCACCTGTCTGCATATCCCACATGGATATGTTATTCCATTTATCCCTGTACTATTCAGACCTCCGACTATTGCAATCGCTTTGAAATCCCTGTACCCGCTGCTAACCGCATTACACACTGCCGCACGCTCTGCACATATGGTTGCACCGTACGAGGAATTCTCTATATTACAGCCTGTGAATACCCTGTATTCGTTCGCATTTTTATCGTGACTGTCTGCCTCTCCGCCAACACATTCCGCTGCATCCGGATAATCCTCACGGCCTGCCAGAAGTGCTGCACCGACCTTAAACTGTGAGTACCTGGCATATGCCATATTCCTCGCCTCCATCGCCTTCACGATAAGACGTCTGATGTCTGTATCTCCAATAATATAATCATTTTCCATAATTACATATCCTCCATACTGATATCTTCGCACTCTCATAATAATAACACTAACAGGCCTTTAGATTCAATCACTCACGTGGTATTAAACGCTCAAATATTATCAGCTTGACGTACATGACAAGAGGCCGCCTGAAATCCGGCGACCTCTCCAGTCCTTATCTGTATTCAGATGTATGACATTTCTTAATAGCTTCCTGACTGTATCTGTCTGAGTACATCGTTCACCATATCCTGATATGTGTCTGATGTAAGAACCAGAATAATACAGAATACCAGGAACACAAGCGCTATTGCACTCATTATGATTCCCGCGATGGCCATTCCCTTGCCAGGCTTCTTATCCTTAAGACTTATGATACCTGTTATCAGTCCTGCAATAGCTGTGGCAATTCCCACATATGTGATACAGCATCCAAATGTAAGTGAGAAAATACCAAGCACCATAGATGCTATAGATACACCCTTGCTCTCCTGTGGCATGTTGTTCTGTGGATATGCAGGGCCTCCACCCATGTTCAGATTCTGATTCGCATAATTCTGTCCATATGGATCTCCCGGCTGTCCGTAGCCCGGTCCATACTGGCCATTTGGCTGTCCGTACTGTCCATAGTTCTGATCGTACTGTCCATTCGGCTGGCCATAATTCTGATCATACTGTCCACCCGGCTGACCGTAATTCTGATCATACTGTCCACCCGGCTGACCATAATTCTGTCCATACTGTCCACCTGGCTGACCATAGTTCTGGTCGTTCTGTCCATACTGAGGGGCACCGGCATATGGATTCTGCTGTCCAGCCTGTCCGTTGTCTTCTGTTGGCTGATAGCCGCCAAAGTTGTTGTTATCTTCTCCCATCTCTTCCTGCCTTTCATTTATAACTTTTTTGTAACCCGTACTTTCCCTTAGTCGAAAAATATCTGTTTTGATTATCTCACACATACCGGTTAGTGTCAATTAACCTGCATAAAAAAGAAACACATCACCCGGGTACGGATGATGTGATCCTTTTATATGTTAATCTTTGTTTTTTACTGCGAAATCCTGTCAGACTCTATTCTTTAGAAGCCCATTCCGCCGCCCATTCCTGCTCCGCCTGCTGGCATTGCTGGAACGTCTTCCTTGATATCAGCTACAACTGACTCTGTTGTAAGCATTGTTGAAGCAACTGATGTAGCGTTCTGAAGTGCACTTCTTGTAACCTTAACAGGATCGATGATTCCTGCCTCGATCATGTTGACATATGTCTCATTGTATGCATCAAAGCCGACACCAACCTCAGACTCTTTGATCTTGTTGATGATGACTGATCCCTCAAGTCCTGCATTTGCTGCGATGTGGAACAGTGGAGCTTCCATAGCCTTGAGAACTACCTTAGCAC
>CAVCCL010000136.1:0-3135 GCA_963600665.1 Bifidobacterium catenulatum
GAATATCCTGGATCACCATATGCATTCTGAGTTCTGTATCATTGAGCAGGATGCTGCAGATATGATAAATGATACAAAGGCGGCTGGCGGAAGGGTTGTGTCCGTTGGAACCACAAGTACAAGAACACTTGAGTCCATGTCGGACGATGATGGAACAGTCCATGCAGGAAGCAAGTGGACGGATATTTTCATTTATCCGGGATATAAGTTTAAGGTAATAGATGCACTCATCACAAATTTCCATCTGCCAGAGTCAACACTTCTGATGCTTGTTTCTGCGCTCTACGACAGAGAGCATATTCTTGAGGCGTACAAGGTGGCAGTTGAGGAGAAATACAGATTCTTTTCATTTGGCGATGCGATGCTGATAAAATAGCAGAAGATTCAGAACAATGGTATATGATGTAATTGGCGTGCTGATAATTGATATGCTTTGTAGGATCCTTATGGCTGGAGAGGAGACATACACATGGGGAAGAAGATATGTGTGGTATTCCCGGGAATCGGATATCACACCGATAAACCGTTACTTTACTATAGTAAAAAATATATGATGGCACATGGATATGAGATCGTTGATGTGACATATGGTAAGCTTTCCGGACATCTCCCGGAGGAGATACAGAAGGTGTTCGATGACGGCTGGACTAAAGCACTTGATTGTCTTAAGAATGTGGATTTCTCGGATGCTGAGGATATAGTATTCCTGTCGAAGAGTATAGGCACAGCTATATCTGCAAGGTTTGCGGTGGAGAAAGGACTGAAGGTGAGAAATATATACTTTACTCCGATTGAGATCACCATGCAGTATGCAGACAGTGATGGTATAGCATTTCATGGCACGGCAGACCCACTTGCAGATACAGAAGAACTGACAAGACTTTGTGAGGCAAAGAAAATAGCGCTATACACATACGAGGGTGGCAATCATTCAATAGAGACAAAGGACATTCTATGGAACATAAAAACTCAGAAAGACATAGCGGAAAAGTATATAGATTATTTGAACTTCTAGGACGTACGGAGGGGCAGTTATATATTGCGGAGATAGCAGTGCTCATAACACTGCTTATCGGCACGGCAGTATATATACTGCTCCTTCGTGTTCTGCCGGATACCTCATGGCTTGAGGGCTGCCAGATCAGGCGGTTCACAGGAGTGATATGCCCGGCGTGTGGATCAACGAGAGCCGTGCTGGCCCTGCTGCACGGGCATCTGCTGACGGCTTTGTATTATCATGTGGCGACGGTATATCTGGTGTGCATTTGTACTATTTATCTGGCAGGCAATACGATCAGACTTGCAACGAAGGGGAAAGCTCCGCTTGTGAGATTCCATCTGTGGTATGTGTATGTGTGGCTTGGGATATTTGTGGTGTCTTATGTGGTGAAGCTGGTGGTGCCGGGGTATGTGATATAGTGAGCATTGCGACAGTTACGCTTGCGCAAACTGTCATAATGCGAATGCCCACATGGAGCCGGTAGGCGACATAATATAAGGAGTGGATTTTATGAGACTTATGATAAAACAGCGGGTATTTGCCTGGACAGATACCTATGATATATATGATGAATGGGGAAACAAAAAGTATTTTGTGAAGTCGGAGGCGTTCCGGCTTACGCATCAGGTCCATGTATATGACCTTTCGGGAAATGAGATAGGACTGGTCAGTCAGAGATTATTCACGTTCCTGCCTACATTTGACATCAGTGTGGGTGGCAGACCGTGTGGAAGCATCAGGAAAGAATTTACATTCTTCAAGCCTTCGTACAGTATTGAGTATGGCGGATGGCAGTGTGATGGAGATTTCCTTTCATGGAATTACAGCGTCACATCAGGCAGCAGACTGGTGGCAAATATAGCAAAGCAGCTTCTCAGTTGGGGAGATACATATACACTTGATATCGTAGATCCTGGTGATGAGATCATGGCACTTATGCTGGTGATCGCTATTGATGCGGCCAATTGTTCGCAGAATAATAATTAATTTTTATGTATGAGGAGACGGGCAGGAAATAGTCATGAACAAGATAGTAAAGTATATTGTGATCATAGCCGGAATATTGGTAATGGTGGTGTTGCTGCCATTAGGTTATGTTAGATATAAGACGCGTTACGAAGCTGAACAGATAAGTACGTCAATGTCCCCGGATGGTGATTATGAGCTTGTGATCTATTCAGTTGGTGAGCCGGATTTCCCGTTTGGAGCTGCCCATGGAAGGCTGGTGCTAAAGGACAAAGAGAAGACTGTTGCATATATGCCGTTTGAAGTAGCAAATGACGGTGCAAGATTTGACGACAGCGATCTTGAGACGACATGGTACAGTAATCGCGTTGAGGTGGTAGTGTCCGGACCTGAACAGCATGACGAACTTGTGACTATGTATTTCGATGGACAAACGAGTAGCAGACGTCTCACGACCAGATATGGCAGAGAAGATACGATTATAGAAAAAGGCAGCGAACAAGACTCTGCGACAACGGAAAAAGCTTCGGGTGACAGCAGGGAGAATGCAGAGAGCTCCACTGATTCCTCTGTTGATTCTGATGTAGATGAACAGCCAGAAAATGAGAAGATTACAGCGGGGTATCAGGCAATCTTTGAGAAATATTCAGATGCCACTGCTGGAAAATTCAAAGTGTATTACGGCGCCTCGGAGTCAGCATCAAGATGTATATTGTCAGAAAGTGATACTACAGTGGAATACATTGTATATGATGGCAAGTCAGAAAATGGAAAGTGCAGACTGTATGTAAGATATTGCGCTGAAAAAGGCAGGGATGGAACATATGATTATGGCAGCTCCGAAATAGAAGATATCTATGCATATGTATTTTCCAGTGGAGAAGTGATAAGTAGTGGGAAAACAAACTGGGAAGATACGGGAACTGATGAGTTTGAGCGTGCAACAAAATAGAAACAAATGTGCAGGTTTTGTCGATAGATGCTTTGCATCTAAGACAGAACCTGTTTTTAGTAGTATATATTCAGTAAAAAATATTTGACAAACCAAATTATGAATGATACGCTAACAAAAAGTAATTGATATATTTACAAAATGAAAGTCGGTGAAGTTTATGTTTATGGATTATATAGTTCAAAATTATAAAGATGGAGAGCCGATATTTCTTACT
>CAVCCL010000137.1:0-9330 GCA_963600665.1 Bifidobacterium catenulatum
ATACAGTCCACCGATGTGCATGTATCCCGTAGGGCTTGGTGCAAATCTTGTTACCCTGGCTCCCTCTGGAAGATCTCTCTCTGGAAATCTCTTCTCAAGGTCATCCACTGTATCTGTTATATCTGCAAATATCAAATCTGCTAATTTGTTGTAATCCATCTCCTGTTTTCACCTTTCTGCTATATCATTTATCATCAAGAGTCTGATTGATGATCGCTCCATTATATCCTGTCTGATTATAATTTGTATTATGTTTTACGTCAATTCCTTAAACCACAAGGGCAACTATTATCACAATAACTTTGTTTTTCGGTATTCCATATGCTTATCGCCTTGACTTACACGTAAAATTTTCCACAACTATCTCATACACATTTACCGCCGCAAGCGCCTGCTCTGAATAGTTGTACTTCTTCTTTTCTACCTTGTCAAACGATCTCATATTCTCAGTATTTCTCGCAAGCTGGTGATTCATGAGGCAATTGAGAGCCTCGCATTTCTCCTCTGGATCTGTGAGCTTTCTGGCAGTGCCATTTCCCATGATACTGCTGTAGAGATAACCGAAGCTACAGGCATTTGGTCCCTCAACCAGATAGTGATCTGTGTCCATCTCTATGGCCACCTTCGGATCCGCTGCCAGAGCATCCACCTTCCTGCCCTCACCGGCAGAGTGGAAATAAAGCTTCAGAACATCCTCTTCGTAGGTATATCCGAAATTCAGCGGAACTATGTACAGTCCCTCTTCATCGTGAACCGCCATCCGGAACACCTTACACGAATCGAGCACATCCACTATCTCCTCACAATCTGTTATCATCCTGTCATTTCTCCGCATCTCCCGCATACAATACCTCCTTTTTCAGCGTACAATCTATTAAAATAGTATAAATGACGTCAGCATATTTGCAAGTTTTTTGAACTTTATATTATTCGGATTTTCAAATCTTTTTTATTTCTGATCCGGGCTCCATGCCTTAACTTTGTATGATGTAACTCCAAGTATAGTCTCGCCATCTATCTGAAGCGGTGTCGGGCGGTCAAATACCACCTCCACCTCTTTTGCTTTAAATATATCTACATGCTTTTTATGTTTTACATGCTCCCCCTTGAATATAGATGGGAAGATCATGAGAGTTCCGATCTTGCCCTTTCCCCGGAACACCATAACGGAAACTGTATGATCCGAATTCAATCTGTCCTGACCCGGGGTAGCCATCATTCCGCCGCCGTAATACCTTCCGTTCATGGTAGGCACCAGCCAGGCATTTTTATATTCATGGCGGACTCCATCGATCGTAACGACCGCATTCCTCGACTTAAATGCGTAGAGCAGACCTTTGATCGCTATGGCCGTGTAGTTCACCGGTTTGTTCTTATGTGTCTTCTCGTTCTTCGCTCTCTGACGGTCTCCCTCCTCACAGCAGTAGCCGTCTATTCCGAATCCGACATTGTTCATGAACAGCCACTTTTTACCATTGATGGTAACCTCAGGAAGATGCTGTATGTACTGATTTATCGGGTAATCCGGAGTATCATGGCTATTATGTCCTATATCCTTTGCAAAATCGTTGCCGCTTCCAGCCGCATAATAGTAAATGGTATTCTTAATATCCATGCCATTTATGTCATTTACAAATCTGTTCAGGGTTCCGTCGCCACCGCACAGGATCACCTCGTCTTCTGAGGCAAGTGTTCCCATGAATTCTGCATATGAACTGATCTCTGTCATCTTCTTAAGTATAGCATCTGGATAAGCGTCCGCAAGCTCCTGCACGTCATACATACATTTTCCGTTGCCCGCCAGTGAATTATATAAAATGTACTTCTTTCCCATAGTTTTTACCCTTTTCTTCTATATATTTCTCTTTATCCACAGCATTATCCCCGTTATCATACTGCGCATATGCAAATGATCATCTCATCAGATGATCTGCCTCCTCTTTGCATCCTCCTCAAGGACAAGGCGCACCCTGTCACTGATCTCATTCTTCTTCATTGCTTTGACCTCATCGGCAGGTATCACATCCACCACGTCTATATATACATCAGATCTGCGTCTCAGCACATTCCTGTATATGTTCTCCGTGCCGTGTATCGCCACGACCACTATCGGTGCATGTGCTTTCTGGGCGATTCTGAACACGCCTGTGTGAAACGGCAGTAGTCCGCCCTGTCTGTTTCTCGTTCCCTCCGGGTACACACCGACTGCCATATCCCCTTTCTGAAGTATCTCCGTCGCCGTCTTGATCGTAGTTAACGCCTTGCCCGGATCTGATCTGTCTATCGGCATGAAGCAGCATCTTCTGATGATCCTGCCGAATATCGGTATCTTGAAATTCTCGGGTTTGGATATAAATGCCACATCCCACTTCTTAAACACCTGCCACTCTATCAGCGGATCATAATTTGACAAATGATTTCCCACAAAGAGCGGCTTGACATCCGCTGGAATCTTCTCCTGCCCGGTCACATGCATTTTCACTCTTAGGAACCACATGGCAAAGCCGGTGGCACCATACAGCAGATGCCTGTAAAATCTGCTATCCTCCGTATACTGCCTGTCCGTCCTCACAAACAGACTGCACACAAAGAGGAAAAGAACGTATATCAGAAATATGGCTATGATCCCGCCAATTATATATAAAATTATCACTGTCTGTTCCACCCTTTTCTAATCTCATCCATGAGCTTCATCATATATACAGTCTCCGAAAGAGGCATCGACTCACTCTGTGTCCGCCCCTGTCTGATCATCTCCAGACTTTCCATGACCTCGTACTCATAGCCGCTTATCTGCTTCGGCACATCCACATGCCTTATCAGTCTGTCCTCGCAGTCAAATACATCTATCCACTGTGGATTATTTATATTCTGGACTATCATATATCCCTTCTCGCCGTAGAAGATGCCTTTTCTGTCTGATCTTCCGTACATGCTGTGGGTCGTCACTGCCATCCTGCCGTCTCTGTATTTGACGGTTATACTCTCCTGTCCGTCTACCCCGGTCTCGTGCATCATGACTGAGGACTCAATATCCGAGATATCTTTTCCCATATGCATGACAATGAAGTTCAATCCGTAAACTCCCACATCCAGAAGAGCTCCGCCTGCCAACTCCGGGCTGGTAAGCCGCTCTATATTTGATATTGGGTAGGCCAGATTACATGTCATCGTCCTGACATCACCTATCACTCCTGATTCCAGGATCTCATTTATTATCTGTCTGGACGGCATGTATCGCGTCCATATCGCCTCTGCCACATATACATTCTTCTCTGCTGCCAACGCTGCAATTTTTTCAGCCTGTGCAGCATCGTATGTAAATGCTTTCTCACACAACACATTTCTTCCATGATCTATGCAGAGCTTCATATGCTCATAGTGATGTGAATGTGGCGTTGCAATGTATATAAGGTCTATAGCATCATCATTTACCAGGTCTTCATAGCTGCCATAGGCTTTGTCTATAGCAAACTCACGGGCAAATGTCTCCGCCTTTTCCATAGTTCTCGATCCCACAGCATACAGCTTCACATCCGCCATCCTGTTTATCGTATCAGCCATAACGCCGGCGATCTTACCCGCACCTAAAATTCCTATATTCATATGCTGTCACCCCCTGTATTTTCTACCAGTTTCCAGTGCCGTTACTGCATATATCTCTTATTTCAATTCAATTCTTGCTGTTTTCGACAAATTTTGACACTACATATCAGATTATAACACACAGCGGGAAAAATAGAAGAAAAACTCCTGACGCCAGCAAAAAACTGACATCAGGAGTCCTCCCCTTTATCTTGAGCACCATAATAAGCACCCAACCCACTATATATGTTGTACTATGCATCTCTATCGGCTACACATATTCTACAGTGTAAAATATGTTGTTCCACAATCCACATGTTACTCTCTGTACATAAGGTAGCTGTACATATCAGCGTAATCATGTCTTTCATTCTTGATGAAGTCGATGGCATCTCTTGGATGCTGATTCAGCATACCTGTCAGCATGTATGGCACATCATATCCCCATACTGCATCACCCTTTGCCTTGAGTGGAACCATGTACTGCTCTATAAACTTCAGGATATGGTAGAGGTTGTACTTTGGATTTCTGAGGAATCCCAGAAGAAGCTCAAGCGCACAATTTCCTGCGCCTCGTCCCATACAGCTTACTGTTCCATCGAGCATGCTTGCACCATTTCTCATGGCCTCAACTGTGTTGGCATATGCAAGCTTCAGGTTGTCGTGTGCATGTATTCCGATCTTCTTGCCATACTTCTCACCGACTGCCACATATTTTTCTGTGAGCTTCTTGATCTGCTCAGGATACAGTGAACCGTAGCTGTCAACGATGTAGATTCCGTCAACATTGCTCTTGCCGAGCATCTCAAGGGCAAGGTCGATATCTGACTCCTGATCCTTTGAAACAGCCATGATGTTACATGTTGTCTCGTATCCCTTTGCATGTGCATCCTCGATCATCTCGATGGCTGCCGGCATGGTGTTGATGTATGTCGCAACTCTCACCAGATCGATGACACTGTCCGCTCTGTCGATGATGTCCTTCTTGTAATCGCATCTTCCTACATCTGCCATAACTGATATCTTCAGATCTGTGTTATTCTCTCCGACGATGGCTCTTATGTCCTCCTCGTTGCAGAACTTCCATTTGCCGAATTTATTCACATCGAACATTTCCTTGGAGGCCTTATAGCCGAATTCCATATAATCAACCCCCGCCTTGATGTTCGCTTCATAGAGGGCTCTTATAAACTCGTCAGTAAAATAGAAATCATTGACAAGTCCTCCATCTCTTATTGTTGCGTCAAGTACCTGAATATCAGGTCTGTAGGTGATCAGATCTCCGCCTATCATAATAATGTCCTCCTTCTTCTTTTTTACACCAGCCAATTAAAATTACCTTATTCCATCCAAATTTCATCCAACGAAAAAGGCTGGCATGTGTTTTCTCAATTTAAACTTACGTCACTTTAACGCGTTGAATCATGTTAGTGACTTTGTTTAGTATAACACATAAAAAAATTAATGCAAGGACTTTATTTTTAAATTCGATTTTAAATATTCACCCGGATATGAATATCGCGCTTTAGAATAGTCTGCTGTTTTTATCCTTTTTCGCGCGAAAATTGAGATTCCAGGATAATTTTATCGCAAACAAATAAAAAGTAGCCCAAAAGATACAATTTTCTGGAACTTTGTATCTTTTGGGCTGTTTTTGTCGATTTTAGGATATTTTTTTATCTTTTTCTTGTTTTCGCTGTCATTTGTGATAATCTGACTTGATCATGTTAATCCAAACCAATCTCAATCAACTCCAGACTAGCTCAGATCCTCGCCGTTGGTCTCGATGACCTTCTTGTACCAGTAGAAGGAATCCTTTCTGTATCTCGCAAGATCCTTCATGTCGAACTCATCCCTGTTGACATAGATAAATCCATATCTCTTGGTGATTCCCTCGTGGGTTGACACGAGATCGATGGCTGACCATGGGCAGTAGCCCATCATCTCTGCACCCTCGTCTGCTGCCAGCTTGATCTGCTCTATATGCTTTCTAAGGTACTCTATACGATAGTCGTCATGTACCTTGCCGTCCTCGGTGAGCTTGTCGTATGCTCCGAGTCCGTTCTCTGTCACGATCATCGGAAGGTGGTATCTGCTGTACATCTCGCGGACTGTTGCCCTGAATCCGTCAGGATCTATCTCCCAGCCAAACTCTGTTCGGAGAAGATTTGGATTTGGATATGCCTTATATACGCCCGGCTCTCCTCCGGCTGACTGCTGGTCTGCCTGCTCTGCACCTGTTATGACTGGCTGATTGCCATCCCACTCAACAGTTGCCGTGCTGTAGTAGTTAAATCCTATAAAGTCCGGCTTTGCCTGCGCCATGATATCCATATCTCCGTCCTCGATAACTGGAATAGCGTCATGCTCCTCAAGGAACTTCCACACAAGGTTGTTGTATCTTCCATATACCGCCATATCAAGGTACAGCCAGTTCCTTATGGCGTTAAAGTTCTGTGCAGCAAGCACATCCTTTGGCTTGCATGTGGCAGGATATACCAGAGAGATATTCGGTGCAGGACCGATCTTTGCACCAGGACACATCTCATGGAGAAGTTTCATTGCCTTTGCCTGGGCAAGGAGCATGTGATGATTCTCCTGATAGAGCTTCTTGTATTTATTTGTCACGCCATCCATGTTGCAGGTTCCGATCACGTCACCCACAAGTGTGAGCATGTTCTGCTCATTTATTGTCAGCCAGTACTTTACTCTGTCACCATAATTTGTGTAGAGAAGCTTTGCAAATTCAACGAACTCGTCAACGCTCTCTCTTCTCGACCAGCCACCCTTCTTCTCAAGAGCCGCAGGAAGATCAAAGTGGAACATTGTGACAAGTGGCTCGATTCCGTACTTAAGGCACTCGTTTATCACGTTGTTGTAGAAGTCGATTCCCTCCTGGTTGACTCTGCCGGTTCCCTCTGGAAGAACTCTGCTCCACGCGATGGAGAATCTGAATGTCTTGAAGCCCATCTCAGCCATGAGGGCTATATCCTCTGCATATCTGTGATAAAAGTCAGCGCATACATCAAGCTCGCTTGTTCCCGCAGGGACTGTCTTGATATCCTGCACACTTGGGCCCTTTCCGTGTGACAGATTGGCACCCTCAACCTGATATGCGCTTGTGGATGCTCCCCAGAGGAATTTCTCTGGAAGTCCATGTTTCTTTGTGATTATCATAGTTTTGTCCTCCATATACTTACAATTTCAATGATATTCATAAAAGAGATGAACTATCTGTTCCAGTTCATCTCTTTTTAGCATATATGTTGTTTATAGTATTTATTTCACGCCTTCATACTTCTGTTTATAGTTATACAGAGCTCCCAGCAGATTTGAGTCATTGCGGAACTTGCAAATATCGACCTTAAGTCCGTCATAGACCTGGGTGATCTTCTTCAGCTTATTCACATACTTTTGTATTCCAGCAACAAAGTTTGGATTTGCACTGATTCCTCCACCGATCAGAACTATATCAGGATCAATAGTCATGTAAAGATTACAGCAAAGCTTAGCTATGGAGAAATATGAATCCTCCATCATATCTATGATCTTCTCGTTGCCCTCTTCTATCCACTGATACACCATCTCGCCCGATACATCCTCCGGTTTCATATGCATTATCTTGGAGGCTCTGTATGTAATAGAGCTGGCCGAACATGCCGAAGTCACAAGAAATGAATCATACTCAAATGTATCCTCAACATTCACAGTCTCACAGCATATCACGCTGTCCACCTGTTCCTTAGTCATGTTGTCTATGCCAAATGAAAGTTCTCCTGCGAGCAGACGGTTTCCTCTATGTATGTGACGGTCAATGACTATTCCACCGCCAACTCCCGTTCCCATAACTATGACCGCTGCATTTGTGGCATCTTTTGCATTTCCAAGCCATACCTCTGCGAGTGCTGCGCATTTGCCATCATTCTCAAGTGACACCCGAACACCGTCACAAGCTTCCGAGATGAGGTCGCCAAGATATGCGCCATCAAGATACTTGACTCCGCCACCACCGTACACAATGCCGCGCTCCACATCTATCTGTCCCGGCAATGCCATGGCAATTCCAACTATGTCATTGTCCGCAGAAACTTTATCGTATACCCGTTTTATCTTTGCAACAAATCCGGGCACACCTTCCCTGGAATATCTCTCCGTCGGCATCTTGTCCTTGCCGGAGATATTTCCATCGTTGTCAATAAGTGCGTACTTTATAAATGTTGCCCCTACATCAAATACTAAGTACATGTTGTTCCTCCTGTTTTTCTCACTATCTGCTCACCCTTGTCCTGTCCACGGCATCTTTCCAACCGGAAAGCATCCTCGCTCTCTGTTCGTCATCTATCTCCGGCGCAAATCTTCTTCCAACCTTCCAGTAGCCCTTTATCTCATCCAGGCTGTCATAGTAACCAACCGCAAGTCCTGCCAGATATGCAGCGCCTAATGCTGTGGTCTCCGTGATCTCGGGTCTGACTATCTCTGCATTCTCTATATCCGCCTGGAACTGCATGAGGAAGTTATTGGCACTGGCGCCGCCGTCCACGCGAAGACTGGTGATGGAAAGTCCTGCATCCCTCTCCATGGCTGCAAGTACATCTGAGGTCTCATATGCCAGCGATTCAACAGTCGCCCTGACAAAGTGTGCTCTGGTTGTTCCCCTTGTGAGTCCGAACACCGCACCTCTGGCGTATGCGTCCCAATAAGGAGCACCCAGTCCCGTAAATGCCGGAACCACATACACGCCATTGCTATCAGGAACAGACAGAGCGATCCGCTCCGTGTCCGCCGCACTGTCTATGAGCTTCATCTCATCTCTGAGCCACTTGATAGCCGCACCGGCCACGAACACACTTCCCTCAAGCGCGTAGCTGACCTTTCCGTCAAGACCTATTGCTATGGTGGTCAGAAGTCCCTGCTGTGAGTCAACAGCCTTATCGCCCGTGTTCATGAGGAGGAAACAGCCTGTTCCATAGGTATTCTTGACGTCTCCAGCCTCGAAGCAGCACTGTCCGAACAGCGCAGCCTGCTGGTCTCCCGCAACACCCGCTATCGGTATCTCACCGCCAAATATCTCCTTATCTGTATAGCCGTATATCTCACTGGAATTTCTCACCTCCGGGAGCATGCTCTCCGGTATCCTGAACTTTGCAAGCAACTCCTTATCCCACTCCAGTGTATGTATGTTGAACAGCATGGTACGCGACGCATTTGTATAATCCGTTGCATGAACCCTGCCGCCTGTGAGCTTGTATATAAGCCATGTGTCAACGGTTCCGAATATCAGCTCTCCCGCCTCAGCGCGCTCCCTGGCTCCCGGCACATTGTCAAGTATCCACTCTATCTTCGTCGCAGAGAAATATGGATCTACTATGAGTCCTGTTTTCTCCCTGATGACCTTGTCGTAGCCTTCAGCCTTAAGCGCCTCTATCCTGTCCGCTGTGCGTCTGCACTGCCATACGATGGCATGGTATACAGGATTGCCGGTGGCCTTATCCCACACTATTGTCGTCTCTCTCTGATTGGTGATACCTATGGCGGCTATATCCTCGGTATGTATACCCATGGTCTCCCTTGCCTCCATCATCACCGACATCTGGGTTGCCCATATCTCCATAGGGTCATGCTCCACCCATCCGTTCTTCGGAAAATGCTGGGTGAACTCCTTCTGCTTCACCGAGCAAATCCTGCCTTCCTTGTCAAATATTATCGCCCTTGAGCTGGTCGTTCCCTGATCCAGTGCCATTATAT
>CAVCCL010000138.1:0-7524 GCA_963600665.1 Bifidobacterium catenulatum
AACACTGTTATGTTACCTTTTATCCCGCAATTTGTCAACATATATTTTTATTTTTTCTCTACGCCGTCATTCTGTTTTATTTCCTTCAGTATCCTGTCCGTCAGGGAATTGATAGTCTGCATCTCCTCGGTGTAGCTATCATCTATAAGGCTCACCACATATGACATGGACGGTGACTCGCTCATCTCCATCATCAGGAATATCCAGCCATTTCTGTTGAGTATCCTAGTCAGTTCATCCTTGAAATACTCACACATATTCTCAAGTGTAGGATTTATCATGTCAAATGGTGCAATCTCATTCAGCGTCTTGTCCTGATATCTGCTCAGAAATTCTTCAACCCTGTGCTCAAGATGATGGAACTTCACAGTCTCATCTCTTCCCTTGACGACATTTATGACTATCTCCCAGGTGTGAGGATGGACCTCCCCGAGCACTCCATTCTTGTATATTCCATGTCTGGCATTGAGGTAGAATTTGAATTTGTATTGTCTGAATCTCATCTGTTCATCTCCTCCCCGTAGAATACCTTTCTCGGATCATCTCCGTCTGTGACAGCCCTAAGCTCTGTCCTGATCTCAGCCCCGGCAGCATTTGCCGAGGTGCTCTTCCAGCTCTCAAGCATCTTATCACGTATATCCTCCGCCATTGCCATATCCGTCTTGTACATGAGCACAACGAAATTGCCCTTGGCCATCTCAGCGGTCACATGAGTTGGTCCCATACATCCCTTGATGAAATCCATTATCCTGAATATCTCATCTCTTGAGAAGTATCTGTCTCCCATCTGTACGCTTATGAACATGAAAGTGAGCGGATAAAGCTCCGGATCCGCTGACTTGGAAAGCAGTGAATCAACCACCTCCATGTCGTAATATCTGCCTGCCTTTTTCTCTGCAGGCTCCAAATCCTTCTGCCTCAGCTCTTCCTCATAGCTTTCTGTAAGTCTCTCATATTCGTCGAATTTCTCATTTCTCGCAGCAAGTTCAGCTTCAAGTCTTCTGACCTTTCTTCCCATATGTCCTATCCTGCCGGCGAATTCTATCACCATGCCGCCAAAGACAAGGAATGCCGCGATCACAGCTATGACAATATAGAATTCAAAATCATTCACTCCGTATGACGAGAGCACATACGATCTGTCAGCAAACATTCCGACAACGTAATCTGATCCGGCAATACCTGTTTCACTGACTATACCGTCCTGCCTGCTCATGTATTCTTCCAGACCGGCCGCTGTCATGTGAGACAGATCCGCAGTGGCCGCTTCATCCCTGATAAATACGATGTCATCACCTTTTAGAAGGAACGTCCATTCTGAGCCGGATGCACCGACCGCTCTCTGAATAGCGGACACCATATCTTCTTCGCCGAGTCCGTCAAGACTCTCCGCCAGAATGGATGTCGTCTGTGACTGGTCTTCTTTGTACGCTGCCAGGACATTTTCCCTGTTGTCCATCATATGATAGCCATAGTATACAGCCTCCAGGACTATCATGAACAGAATAACGGCAAAGGCTGCCACAAGTCTTCCTCTGTATGTCTTATTCTTTTCAGCTTTCCTGCTCATGACATTTTCTCCTTCCTGTCACCTTGTCCACCAGTCTGCCAATCCAGCGGAAGTCATGCTTTATGATGCTCCACGCCGTCTGCCTCTCTTCACTGAAGTTCTGCATCTTCCAGCTTCCCTTGGACTTCATGGAATTGATTATTCCTGCAAATCTGAACCAGAACACAACGAAATTATAAAGTGGAAGCAGAAATACAAGATACCATTTTCTCATGTAATATCTTCTGAGCTTCTTAAACGGGCTCAGGAACAGACTGATACATATATACAGCAGTGTCGTGGTGAACACATACAGAAAATACATGATTATGACCGAGTCTATGATAAGTGTGAACGGATAATCCTGGAATATACCAAGACATATCAGTGCAAAGTACCAAATCATACGCGGAAAAGCAAATGTGTGATCGAACATCACCAGTCTCACGATGAAGTCTGAGAAAAAGCCGCGCACAGCGTTCATCCTGTTCTTCATGAACATATGGACAACCTCTATCTCGCCTCTCTGCCATCTCTGTCTCTGTATATACAGTCTGTTCATATCCTCTATCGGATCAACATAGAATATCGCTTCACTGCACAGAGCCACCTTGTCTCCAAGCACATCCCTTATCTGAAATGTTACATGGGTGTCCTCGCACACAGTGTCAGTGTTGTACATGTTGGTCTTCATGATCGTCGATCGTCTGAATGCCGAGAAAGCACCTGACAAAGTAAATATATTATTGAACTCCGACTGGAAATTCCTTCCTGCAAGGAACGCCTGACAATACTCGAAGAATTCCAGCTTTCTGAGCAGCCTGAGCCCGAACCTGTCAGTGTCATCCACCATCTCAGGGTTTGTCATGATCGTTCCGGTCATGCAGTCTATGTCTGGATTTCTCTCGAATTTGGTCACCATGTTCCTGATGGCATCTCTTTGGAGCACACCATCGCTGTCTATGTGTATGATATATTTGCCGTAGCTGTTGAAAAGTCCAAGGTTAAGAGCTTTAGACTTTCCCTGCCTCGAATTTACCCAGTTCATTGTCAGATCAGGAAATTCCTCCTGGCATTTGCAAAATACATCAAAGCTCCGGTCTGTACTCATATTATTTACAACAAGTATATATATCTTGCTGTTAGGATAGCTTGACGCATCTATGGAGCTTATACATCTGTGAAGGCTGTGTTCCTGATTATATACAGGTATGATAAGTGTTATCTCCGGTGAGAAGTTGATCGCCTTCTCCTTCCTTGACACCAGTTTCTTCTTTATCAGTATGAAAAAATTGCCAATAGTCGGTATGATCTCCATGACGATTGGTATGATGACCCATGCCGCCCAGAAAAGTATGGAGCTATGAAAGATCTGTGTTATCAGTGTCATATCTGAAACCTCCTACCTTCTGTCTGATGATCTGAGCCTTTGTAAATACAAAGAAATACAAAAGCACAGTACATGCATAGAACACCAGACGTCCTATTATGCTGTGGGCGACGAAGTACGAGCCTCCGCCGAACACATGGACAATGAGACATATGGTGAATATCCTGAGTACATTTGCCGCAAATATCAGAGCCGGTCCAACTATGCTGAGCACCACCTTCTCGTATGTGTGGTACATAGGGAAGAACCACAGAAGTGACAGGAATGCCAGCATCTCCACTATTCCTGAACACTCGTAGTCTATATACATGGACAGGTTGGCATCACCGGTCGATATGAACACTATGTTCTTGTTGAAGTATCCCTCATATATACCGGTCATGTCGCCGAACATGCCGGCAACTGCGGATACACTTTTCTGAAGAGGTGCAAGAACGACTGGCTCCACCTTGATGAGCATGAACACAAAAAGTCCTATGCTTCCGGTTATAAAATACCAGAAATCCAGCTTTCCACGTTTCAGCACGGTCAATATATATATCCAAAGCACCAATACTATAACGAAAACTATATTCATCATCGGTGTGCACCTCCTCTCATTCATACTCACATCCGGCTATAACCTTAAGCCGGTTAGATTCTCTTTCTTCTATATACTATTACTCCGCCTACGGCCATGATCAGGGCTATGGCAGCACCAGCCCAAGGGCCTGTAGGTGTTCCGGTTATGGTAACTCCCTCTGCACCTATATTAGGGTTTGACACAGTGATGGTTGCACCCTGATCCAGCTTTATGCCAAGGTAATCGGCTAACTTGTCAAGTGAGATGGAGAACTCTATCTCATCACCCTTGCCTGTCTCAGTATGTGCAGGATCATATACCGTAAATGCCACATCGCCATCCACATCATTGTAATAGCCTGCAAATACTCCGAAATTCCTGTATATTCCGGCTCCAAAGCCACTGGTCTGTCCCCCCCAGTTTATGGATCCGTCGGAATTTACAGGGAGTATATTAAGTACACATGATTTTCCATCCACTGTGATATTCCACAAATGAAACTGCATCTGGGATGTATACAGATCGTTCATGGAGAAATGTACATACAGTCTTCCATTCTCCACTGCAAGCTGTCCCTTGTGTACCGAGTAACCATTGTTACTGTTGTATGTTATATCCGCTGACGGATACTGACTCCACTCGCCATAATATCCATCGATCACAAGTCCTGATGTGACAGGGCCTGTTATCTCTTCTGTAGTTCCTGTTTCTGTTGTGGCATTCTCCGTTGTCTTCTCTGATGTGCTGACCTCAGTGGTTGTCTGTTCTGTAGTGCTCTCTGTTATCTGTTCCGTAGCCTCCGTGGTATCATCTGTAACTTCCCCGGTAGTAGTCTCCTCTGTACTGTTATCCACAGCCTCCGTGGTTGCCTCGCTTCCAGCCTCTGTAGTCGCCTCAGATGATGAACTGTCACCTGCTATATCAAGCTCGGCTGTATTGCCATTCCAGCCAATTGTTATATTCTGTACATCTGTTCCATATGTGCTGACCGGCACCTTTGCACTCCAGGACATGCTCGCATATCCCCAGCCAGATGACGATGCACCGGTATTTGTCGTATAACCAGTGGCTCCGTCAATTGCCTGATACCATGCATTTAACACGCTGAATGATGAACCGTCGCCATTGTTTCCTGTATTTATGACCAGCTTGGACAACGCCCCCGGAGCAGTCTGTCCATTCACAGATACATCAAATGTCTGCTGGAGATAATTGGTCCATGATCCGCTGTATTCCAGATAGATGTACTCGCCATCCGTTGTCACTTCCATGCTGCCGCCATTTCCATCGGAGAGTGTCTGTGCCTGACTTCCGAATATGGAAACACCCGAAAAGATGATCACCATGCATATCGCAGTTATAATTCCTGTAAGTCTCTTCATTTTAGTTCTTCTGTTCTTCATATAATCACGCCTTCTCTTGTAGTAAAATCTATTGTAAGTTGTTTGCTCCTGTCATACTCTCAAGTCTCAGTATGTCGTCAAATATCTTCTGATAATTCCTGTTACTCGTATCCATGTTCATGGTAGGCAGCAACAGTCTGTCTGACACCTGATACACACAGAGCGGATTCTCGGATATATCAAGCTGATAAAGCTCCATTCCATTCTTCTCAAGCCTGCGTCTGAGTTCTTCGTAGAAATAATCGCCAATCGTCTCGAGCGTATTCTCGCACCCCTGAAACTCAAGAAGCTCGTTCAGATATTTGCCTCTGTACTGATCTATGAACGCCGAAACTATCGCCTCCAGCTTGAAGAAAGGTATATCCTCACTCCTGTCCTTCATTCCTATATATGTGACGATCGTAAATGAATGCCCGTGCATCTTCTCCCTGTCACCATTGAAGCTGTGCCTGGCATTGAAGTAGGATCTGTATATGTAATAATTAAACAACCAGCCACCTCCCTGCTCTCTATGTCAGATTACGACACAATAAACCTATTCTTATCATCT
This sequence comes from Bifidobacterium catenulatum, assembly GCA_963600665.1. Lineage (GTDB taxonomy): Bacteria > Bacillota > Clostridia > Lachnospirales > Lachnospiraceae > Coprococcus. The sequence continues at coordinate 5,455 of CAVCCL010000138.1, forward strand.
CTAGATTATAGATACCTAATTGTGATATATCAATGATGAAAAATTGCCAAAATTATGGCTAATTTATGAACATTTTGTAACTTTGTGTCTAATCAGAAGTTTTCAACCGTTTGCGCTGTTCACATTTCTTTATTCATTTGATCGTTATTGACTGAATAATCATGGAATCGGTCAAACAGTCATAATGTGAATGGTCGCACAAAAAAAGATCCCATCCATATGAATGAGATCTTTTTACATTTGTCTATAAATCTTATCTACATTATTGCTCTGACATTGTCATTTATGCCGCAAGCAGTTTCTCAACACTTACAAGCTTTACACAGAGAACAAATATCTCTGTTGCCTGCTGCATCTCCTCCGGTGTAGGGAATGAAGGTGCGATTCTGATGTTGCTGTCCTTTGGATCGTTGTGATATGGGAATGTTGCTCCTGCACCTGTGAGGATGACTCCTGCCTCCTTACACTTTGCAACTATAGCCTTTGCACAGCCCTCCATGGCGTCAAATGATATGAAATATCCACCGAGAGGCTTAATCCATGAACCGATTCCAAGTCCGTCAAGCTCCTCCTCAAGGACTTTGAGTGTAGCCTCAAACTTTGGTCTCATAAAATCAGCATGCTTCTTCATATGCTCCTTGAGTCCGTCAAGGTTCTTGAAGTATCTTGCATGTCTGAGCTGATTTACCTTATCGTTTCCTATGGTCTGTATTGTGTAATGCTTCTTGGCATCCTCAAGATTTGCATGTGATGTAGCCATAGCTGAAACTCCTGAACCAGGGAAGCTTACCTTTGATGTTGAAGCAAATTCAAATACCATATCAGGATTGCCTGCCTTCTCGCACTCCCCGATGATATCAAGTATCTCTACCTGATTGTCCTCGTACAGATGATGGATGACATAGGCATTGTCCCAGAAGATCCTGAAGTCCTTAGCCGCAGGCTTAAGATTTGCAAATCTTCTTACGGTCTCATCGCTGTAGCTGATACCCTGTGGGTTTGAATACTTTGGCACGCACCATATACCCTTTACAGTTGGATCAGAATTTACAAGTTCCTCAACCATATCCATGTCAGGACCTGTCTCTGACATAGGTATGTTGATCATCTCTATTCCGAAATGCTCTGTGATAGCAAAATGTCTGTCATATCCTGGAACAGGGCAGAGGAACTTCACCTTGTCGAGCTTGCCCCAAGGTGTCTCTCCCATTATTCCGTGTGTATATGCTCTTGATACAGTGTCAAACATAAGAGTAAGGCTCGCATTACCACCGATGAAGATATGATCCTCTGTGGTTCCCATCATCTCAGCCATAAGTCTCTTGACCTCTGGTATTCCATCAAGACACCCATAGTTTCTGCAGTCTATGCCACACTCTGACTTCATATCTGAATCACTGTTGATAACATCCATAAGCCCAACAGATACCCCAAGCTGTGTTGGTGATGGCTTACCTCTTGACATATCAAGGTTCAGGCCAAGAGCCTTCTTCTCATCATATGCCGCAAGCAACTGCTCTCTAAGTTCCATTAACTCTTCTCTTGATAATTCACTGTACGCTTTCATAATATGTCTCCCTTGCTACAAATCTAACGTTCAACCCTTGTATCATATAATTTATTTCTCCGGTTGTCTAGACCTTATTCGCATAACTTTGCAGTATTTTGCAAATTTTGGTTGAAAAATCTAAGTCTACGCACTAAATCCGGCTATATTTTCGTCAAAATTATGTCTTTGACTTTTTATTTTCAAGTTAGTCAACCTTAGGAAGTGTAGCAAAACTCTTCTCAAGCTCCTCGTCTGTAGGAATATAGTCTGACATCTCACCATCGTTGTACTTCTGATATGCCACCATATCGAAGTAACCTGTTCCGGTAAGACCAAATACTATGTTCTTCTCCTCGCCGGTCTCCTTGCACTTAAGAGCCTCATCAATAGCAACCTTTATTGCATGGCTGCTCTCAGGAGCCGGAAGGATACCCTCAACTCTTGCGAACATCTCAGCAGCCTTGAATACCTCTGTCTGCTCCACGCTTCTGGCTGTGAGATAACCCTGATCGTAAAGCTCT
>CAVCCL010000139.1:0-12204 GCA_963600665.1 Bifidobacterium catenulatum
GTATTATCCCACTGCTGCTCCATCATTACTCTCACCCGGGCAAATATCCGTGGATATGAATTCTCCAACTGGTATATCTGCCGCCAGTCCAGCTCGCTGTAGCTATCCGGCATGGCTATGAGAATCGCCTTTATCTTCTCCACCGTGGTCAGGCTGTCGTCATCCATAACCGCCTGTTCACTTCTCTTGATCTGCTCGTATATATATGTCGCAGTGTCAAAGAACAGTGATTCCTTGTCCCTGACGACCTGATATATGGTTTTCTTGCTGACGCCAAGGCGCCTTGCCATATCGTCCATGGTGAATTTGAACCCCTTCTCCCGGAACTCCTCTATGGTCGCCTCATATATCCTCAATTTAAGCTGCTGCTGTGCTTCTCCGTCCATAACTCCCTCCTGTCCATCCGTGTCTGTCAGCTTCCTGTACATACTTCCCGCGCAGGAAACTCAGAAACTATTTTTAGTTTCCCCGTTTCCTTGATGATAACATTTCTTTGTAGATATTGCAATAATAAAAATGCGTTATCTTGATTTATATATAATTTTTGCACAATCAACACAAATCTCAATTATTGGCGGCGAATAATTTACAGAGTTCTGACACTCACAATTACATTTCTGCTCAGGCGTACCATATAGCAACAATAAAAAATACGGCATCTCCCAAAGCAGAAATGCCGTATAGTACATCATATATGTTCAGTTGGAATCGCAATTTTCCCGAAAAATATTTCTAGATATAATATTTCTGTCTGTGTATCACTCCTTTGGCTGCACCACGTCAAGCACATACAGCTCATGGAGCGCTCTCGTACAGGCGATATAATGTGCATGTCTTGTAACCATGCTTCCGTCATAGGTTCCGTCCGTCATGACATACACCGCATCGAACTCCATTCCCTTTGCAAGAAACTTTGGAAGTACGACCACACCGCCCGCATAGACAACCGACTGGTTGGTGATGAGCGTCACCTCAGTGTACTCCGATAACTGCTTGTACACTTCGTAGGCGTCTGCCTCGTCATTTGTCAGGATTGCAATGTTGTCGTAGGCGTCCATGTCTCCGTAGCTCAGTTTGTCATTTATGAACTCCACAGCTTCGTCCAGTGACTCACAATGTATCTCCTCAGGATCCCTGCCGTGTCTCTCCACAGTGTTGCCGCCTATGCCCTCTCCACCGAGTATACCGTTGCAGAACTCGGTGATCTCTGCCGTGGATCTGTACGATGCGAACAGCTCCTTGAGCTCGTAGCCGCCCTGTCCGTTCTTCTTTGCAAATATCTTCGTCAGTACATCCACAACAGTCTCCTTAGGATCATAGAAGAGCACCTGATACCTGTCGCCGAGGATGGTCTTCTTGCATCCAAATACCCTGTCTATCACCGCATACTGGAATATATTGTAGTCCTGCATCTCATCTATGACGAGGTGCTTGATATTGTTGTAGGAATGACATCCGTAGAAATACACCTGCAGGTAAAGTATAGGAAGGATGTCCTCATAGCATATCTTTCCATATTCATTTCTGAATTCCGATATGCCCGGGTATTTCTCCTCCATCTCCGCCAGGAATCCAACATACAGCTCAACCAGATTCCTCTCCGCAAATAGATTGACCATCTGCTTCTGTATCTGCCTTGCCAGATTGCGCTTCTTCTCATCCGGGAACTCCTTCGGGGAATTATCCTCCACCCTGTCAACTATGAAGTATGCTATGTTCTCAAACCTCTCGTACACAGGCTTTCTTGCAAATCTTCCATTGAACATGGCAGCTATATCCTCGCCTGTATACTCCACCTTCTGATAGTGGAAATTCCTGAACTTTATACCTGACACATACCTGTCCAGATACTCGTTGAAGCTGTCATAAAAGGCGATGGACGACTTGACCTTAATATTTCTCATCCTCTGGTTATCCTGATCGCCGCTGTCTATGATGAACTCCGACTGATCCAGCTTGCTCTCATATTCTTCCTCTATAAAAAGCAGCTCCTCAAGCAGGCTGTCAAATTCCTTCTCAGGCACACTGTTCTCCTCGAGCTCCGGGAGCACCTCTGATATATAATCGCCAAATATACTGTTTGGAGACAGTATCATGACATTGTCGCTCTCAAGTGTCTTGTAGTTGTACAACAGCCACGCCAGCCTGTGCATGGCAATGACCGTCTTACCGCTTCCGGCGCGGCCATCCACAATGAGATTGTACGCTGTGCGGTTTCTTATGATCGCATCCTGCTCCTTCTGTATGGTCGCCACCACATTTTTCATCTTCACACCGCTGTTGCCGCCAAGAGCCTCAAGCAATATGGCATCGTTTATGTTGGAGTCAGTATCCACCGCGTCTTTAAGTCTGCCATTTGACACTATGAACTGTTTCTTCTCCACTATGTCTCCCGAGAATTCATCATCCTCAAGATCATCCACATGTACCTTGTAGGAGGCCGGGCCCTTTTCATATGCATAATACATGGAGGATACCGGTGCTCTCCAGTCGTACACAAGCTGCTGCCCTGTCATATCCGACTGATATCCACTCATGCCCACATACACCGGAAGATATTCATCTTCATCACTGTATTTGAACACAAATTTACCGAAGTATGGCACTTTCTTCTGGTGTTCATACACCTCCAGACGCTTTGCCGCCCTTCTGAGGAACGCCTCATCATTGTTAACCGACTGCATGTTCTGTAGGAACTCCTCGTCGTCCATGTCTCCATGACTGTCACGCATGTACTTCTTCTGTTCCTTTATATTGTCCTTACCAAGCTCCATGGAGCCCTCAGTTATGCTGATGCTGTAGTCGAGCTCCATCTCCACATTGTCAAAATAATCTTCTTCATCCTCCATCGTGGAGACCTTATATTCTTCCAAATCCTTATTTTCTGCCATCTTATCTGCCTTTCACTATTTTACCTTTACGCGCTGTACACTGCTCCAACCGCCATAAATGGTCTTGCCGCCAACTCTTCTGTAGGTTCTCATCCTCACATAATAATATTTTCCTGAGGACAGGGAACTTATCCTGCGCCTGAGCTTTGTGGACTTATTTATCGTTGCCACCTTATATCTGTCAAATTTCGACGATGTACTGTACTGGATCTGATATCCGCTGACATACCTGACCTTGTTCCATGTTACATCCACCGTCTTTCTGGAATTTGATCTGACCGTTTTCGCGTTGCATCCTGGCATCCTGTACAACCTGCCCCCCGCAGTATCATACGAGCTTGCAGAAATACCCTTGAACGCCTTGACCGTGTATGTATAGTTTCTGTAATTAGTCACATTCTTATCGACAAATGTGAGCGTTCCCGCTGACAGCACCTTGTACTGCTTCCATCCGTTCTGCCCCGGTGCCTTGCGGTATATTTTGTATCCACTCGCACCCTTTACTTTATTCCAGGATACCTTCACGCCGGAATATGCATTCTTCACGGTGTATTTCGGCTGGGTAAGTCTGACTGACGCCTTTGTAGCCGCCGGCTGTCCCTCGGCCGTGCCGTTCACGCCCCTCACCGCATATCTGTATCTGATTCCAGCAACTGCTGTCTTGTCAGTGTATGTTCTGACACCTGATCCTTTTATCTCAGCTATACATTTATATGCGCTTGTCGCAGTTTTCCTGTATATCTTATACCCACTCGCATTATCCGCCGAAGTCCACGACAGTCTCAGTCCACCCTTCGCATTTCCAAGGCTTTGCACCGCACAGGTTCCAACCTTTGTCTCGGGATGTTTTCCGCCAAATGTATTAGCAAAATAATCCGCCATGTATGGACAGCCATAACCGTAGTATTTATCCTTTCCCACTGTTCCCAGATCAACGGAATATGCAATAAGTCTGTTCTTTAACTGGTCACTGTCAAGCTCTGGCTCCGCCAGCTTCACGTAGGCCGCCGCCGCTGATATATGCGGAGCCGCCATGGATGTTCCTGAAGTGGAAAAACCATGATTTGTTCCGGTCTTCCATGCCGATGTTATATATGTTCCGGGAGCGGAAAAGTCCACCGCATTTCCATAATAAGAATAGCTATCGTCAAATTCCACCGTGTCCGCCGATATCCTGTCGGCAGTATCCTCTGTTCCATCCTTCTGCATCAGAGCCGACACAGTTATCACATCGCTGCTGTCGGCCGGATATGACACACCATCCACATCGCTGATCTCCCAGTTGTTCACAGCGCTATTCGTATTGCCCGCAGCCACACACATGATGACGCCATCTTCCTTTGCACTCTTTAACAGCTCGTCAAGCATCGATCTGGTGTTATCACTCGCATTGTTACCATAAAAGCAGAAGCTCATGTTGACCACATCCGCACCGCTGTCAAGCGCAGCCATGATTCCCTGCTGTACCGTTGACACCGTGGTTGCTCCCTGGCTTGTGAAACATTTGATGATCGTGAGCTGGACATTATCCGGTGTTGCATCCGCTATGATGCCCGCCACATGACTTCCATGTCCCATATTGTCTCTGTAGTCGCTCCGGTCTTCGCCCTCGCAGCAGTTCATACTTCCTGCCTCATTTATCCTGCCTTCAAACAGAGTATCCGAGGAATTCACTCCGGTGTCTATGATCGCCACATTTACCTTGGTATCCAGCTTGTACTCTGACACCTCTGCCTTCAGCCTGTCCATTCCCATGTACCTTGTGCCCCAGCTTACAGCCTTGTATGTCTCCGATGCGGCAAGCATGGCTTCCACGGTCCGCTGTTCAGAATCCGAATCCAAATCTGAATCCGCCAGCATATCTTCTGAATATATGACCTGATCCAGCATACATTTGTCAGGCTCGTACTCTTCCTGAAGCTTTTCGTATGCCTGCTTCGTCGCCTCCTCTGTATCGTAGCCCAGCACATAGTAATCGTATTTGTCATAGCAGATGACTGTTGTCGCACCATAGGTCTCCGGCACTTCATCTGTATACAGTATGATCCTGCAGAGACTATATATATCTGCTGTGTCAGAATTTACCGAGTCGTCATTTTCCGTTGTCTCTTTTTCTGTTGCTGACTCACTGCTGTACGTTGCTGCGGTGCCGGCGTCCGCCCATCTATCCATCACATCACCCGCACTTATCACATCTGCCTCGTCCATGGAGTCTATAAGTTCCTGCACGCTGGTTACGTATTCTACATTTTCATCATCCTGCGCATCCTGTTTCTTCTGCCCGTTCTGATTCTCCTGCGCGTACACCTTGGTATATGTGCCAGGTGCTGCCAGCCCACCTGCCAGCACCACACAGGCAATCAGGTACGACCACCTTTTCATTCTCACCTATATTCCTCCTGTATATAAAAACAACTCTTTAAATCCACATAGTTATCTTTTAGTATAACATAAATGAGCCGCAGATGGTGAGTAATATCTGTAACCCAAAGCCTCCACAGCACATATTTTATATCAGAGGTATATAAACCTCTGACAACACAATACGGAGGTAAAGTAATGGCAACATTCACTAATCAGGCAACTCTGTCCTACAACGGAGGATCCACTAATTCCAATATCATAACTGGAGAAATCATTGAAGTCCTCACAGTCTCCAAAACGGCTGTGGTGGACACCTACAGAATACCGGATAAGATCACTTATGTGATAAGTCTCATCAATTCGGGAACTACCACGCTCACAGGTCTGTCTCTCACGGACGATCTGGGGGCCTATGCAGTTGGGGATACAACAGTGTACCCTCTCACATACATCCCGGATTCCGTCAGATATTACACAAATGGCACTCTGGTAGCTGCGCCAACTGTCGGTGCTACAGCTCCGCTGACAATAACAGGAATCTCCGTTCCGGCGGGTGGAAATGCTACTATTATATATGAGACGACAACAAATGAATTTACACCTAGGGGCAACGAGGATTCCGTGGTCAACACTGTCACGGTGACCGGCGCAGGACTTGCAAACGCTGTCACTGCAACCGAGTCAGTTTCCCCTGTTGCAGCTCCTGATCTCTCCATCACAAAGTCCGTAAGTCCTAGCGTCGTTGCGGAGAATGGTCAGATCACATATACCTTCCTCATCGAGAATTACGGCAACACCGAGGCGTCCGTAGGCGACAATGTCATCATCACAGACACCTTCAATCCAATCCTCACTGGAATCACAGTAACCTACAACGGCAAGGCGTGGACAGCGCCGGATAACTACACCTACGATGAGACGACAGGCGAGTTCGCCACCGTAGCCGGCCAGATCACAGTTCCGGCGGCAACCTTCACGCAGGATACCGCCACAGGAATCATCACCACAACACCGGGAACAGCAACCGTGACCGTCACGGGAACTATCTGACCGGCATAAACTATGCTTGCCCCACTGCCCTGACGGCTTGAAGATCGCCGGCTTAACGGTTCTGGGATCACCGGTCTGGCAGGCTTGTGATATTTTTCCGCCAAAATACTAAAAAAGAGAAAATTTTGTGCTCAAACCTCCTGTTTTTTCCTGAAAGGATACAGAGATTTAGAATCCGTGTATCCTTTTCAGGAATCCAGGGAATTTATGACACAAAATTTTCTCTTTTTTCAAATATTTGCCGTTTTTGAGCACACCCCCCTATTTTGAGCACAAAACCTGTTTTCTACCCGGATAGCAGGCGAAGCAGAGAATTTTTCTCGCTTCTCATCCGATACCACAACTATGGCGATCAGAATCTATATTCCCTTACCTCACAGTTCTTTATGCCAAATGCTGCGAATTCCTCATTTGTCATATCATTGAAATACGACTGGACTATCCTCGATATTCCATTGTGGGCAACCAGAAGATATGTCTTTCCTGATTCCTCCGACTCGGCTTTAAGCTCATCCAGCAGATTATACACTCTCTGGCACAGGTGCACCATGGTCTCACCGCCCTCATAGTGATCAAGGAAATGTGTCTTCGCCTTGGCGAATATCGCACCATTTCTGGCTGTTCCCTCGTATTTGCCAAAGCACTGCTCGCGAAGCCTCTCCTCGGCTCTCATCGGAATACCGGTTATCTCTGATATGTGTCTTGCTGTCTCTGAGGCACGCACCAGAGGCGAATACAGTATCTCATCTATATGATAATCTCCGCTCTTTATAATCTCGCCAAGCTGCTCTGCCTGCTGATGACCAAGCTCCGTAAGTTCGATATCCGTAGCTCCACATATCTTATTCTCCACATTCCACACGGTCTGGCCATGTCGTGTGAAATACAGCCTCGGCCCCGAGATTACCGTGGTCTGTTCTGAGTTGGTTTGATTCCTCATATCTGAGTGGTTTTCCACATAAAAGTGGTTCTCTACATAAGAGTGATTCTCCACATCAGAACGGTTATCCATATCCATGCTTTTTCCCGTGCCTGAATTCTTCAGCTTTGACACTTCACAATTCTCTGTTTTATATTCCCTACCGTGTTCATCCCTGTCATCTATAGGCTCTCTCAGCCCGAACCGTTCAACGAGCACCGCCTTTGCATCGTCATAGCCCTGATTGATCCTCTTCTCCACGCCCTCTGGTGAGAAATCCAGCATGCCGTCTATCGCTCCGCCCAGAGGTATGGATGGGAATATATGTATCATCTCCGCATCGTCGTACCTGTCGGTCCTGCGCTCATCGAGATGCACCACGACAAATTTCCTGTAACCCTCATCGTAAAGCGGCTGGATAGGAACATTATCTCCACCGAGGAAGAATCCTCCGTCGTAATACTTCGTCTTGTCTATCGTCTCCATAGGGAATATGACAGGTATGGCGGAAGAGGCGAGGAGTATACGCTCTATCTCCTCAGGCTCCATTCCTGACAACTGAAATCTCTCAGGAGTAGGCTTTCCCTCCACGTTGAGACATGTGGCGTAACAGCTCATGCCACTGTTTGACACGCCATCAAGCACATTGGAATTCTCCAGTATGTCCATAAGCCCCTCTCTGGAAAAGAAGCCATCCTTTATCCTCATGCCCTTTGCCACAGCATCCAGTCCTATGCACTCTATTGCACTCTGTATGACCGGATTGTCTATGGTCGTGAGCTTCTCCTTGATGGACTCAAACCATTTGTTCCTGTTGTCCTCATCTATATCCTTGTTGGATAGTATCCTGTCATTGGTTATGTCGTACCACATCTGCGTAGCCTTATCCAGATCACCACAAGCATACAGTGCCGCATTCAGTGCACCGACCGAGCTTCCCGATACCGCCTTTATATCGATCACATCTCTGTACTCCTCAAGTGCCTTCCACACGCCTATCTCATAGGAACCACGGCCACCACCGCCGCCGAGCACCAGACCGTATCCTTCCTTAACCGGCGCATCCGGCTGCCCATTCTGGCCGCCCAGTTCTGTGTAATGTATATCCTGAAGCTGCTGCCTCTTCTGTGATATGGTCTCCTCTATCGCCTTGTGAAGCTCCTCTGCCTTGCCCATTATCTCCTCAGTTTTTTCCTGAAGCTCCTGCATAACCTTTTCTTTATCCATATGCTGATCCCCCTTACCGTCAAATATTAATCTATCTATAATCACTATCATCATAGCCAAGTATATTTCCGCATCTGACTTGATCAAATATCAATCAATCTCTAATCGCCAGCTTTATCTCATCAAATATACCCATACGTTACAAGTATATGTGTGCTTCATTTTAACATGTAAACAGCCATACTCTCAACCTTCTATGTCATTTACCCAAAAGCTTTACTATTTATAAATTGTTTATTCCTGATTTATAATTTTTTTGTCCAATAAACATATTTCTTTAACATCCACTACACAGAATGGACACAGTACAACGATACTATATAAACAAATCAATAAGGTAATTACCTTAAAACCTTCCTTTTTAACTTTAATATAAAAGACGGATATCACAAAAACAATCGCCTGTTTTTGATATCCGTCTTTTGTTATCTGTCATGCTTCAACGTGTACCACCATTTGCCTACCGCACTTCCTATGATTATCACATATCCGATAATGCTCAGCACGTCAGGTATCTGATCCAGGAATACAAATCCCAGTATCGCTGCAAATATCACCTGACTGTAGTCAAATACCGATATCTCCTTTGCAGGAGCCTTCTGGTACGCTGCGGTTATGCTGAACTGACCACCGGCAGCCGCAAGTCCGGCGCAGAGCAGACATACCGTCTGCTGCCATGTCATCGGTGCGTGATCCACTATGATAAATGGAAGCGTCACCAGACATGAGAACACGGAAAAGCACATCACTATGACCGGACCACGCTCGCCCTGTTTGCCGAGCTTTCTCACATAGGTGTAGGCGATTCCGGCTCCGAGTCCACCCGCCACGCCGACCATGGCATACAGGAAATCCATATGGAACGATGGCTTTACAACGAACAAAGCACCTGTAAACGCCAGCACCACAGATGCCCACTCTATCTTATTTGCCTTCTCCTTGAGCACAAAGTACGATGCTATGATCGCGAAAAACGGAGACAGCTTGTTGAGGATATTTGCATCCGCTATGTTGAGCTTGTCGATGGCATAAAAATTGCAGATAAGTCCTGTCGTTCCACAAATACTTCTCGCCGCCAGCCCCGGCCAACTGCTCTTCTTTATCTTGAATTTCTCCTCGGTTCTCACGAGCAGGATGATCGCCACCACGGCAGCAACCGCATTTCTGAAAAATGCCTTCTGCATGGTCGGAAGATCTCCCGACAGTCTCACGAAGAATGTCATCAGTGAGAAAAAGAACCCTGCCATGATTATGAACAGGATTCCCTTATATTTATCTTTTATTACCAGTCTTTTTGCCATTTGATCAACTCCCGATAATGATAAAATGCCGCCAGGTCCCGCAGCATTTTATCTATTTGAAAGCATCATCCTTGAGCCCATGCTCATACAGATACTGCTCCCACAGGCTGTAATACTGCGCCTGCAAATGTATGTCATCCCAGGTATAGTCCTTTACAAGACCACCCTTTCCATCGTCCACAACCGTATTCATATCCAGATAGAAAAGCTTTATTCCATCAGCATATGCAGCTATGGCTCCATTCTTGTCATCGATATTGTCATTGTTCACAATATCGTGGCTTGCCGAATAGTCGCTGGATACATGCATGCAGCCCATCATGAAGATCACTGCGTCTGGCTGAAGCGCCTGTATCTGGGACACCGCATCGATATATGTGGATGCATATGTCTCCGTATCGTACCCCGCCTCATTTATGCCGAGCATGATGTATATCTTTCTGAATTGTTTGCTCTTAAGCAGCTCTGTAAGTGTCTTTGTTCCATTTGAGGCGATCTTCTCACCCATCAGTCCAAATGAAGTAAGGCCCTCCATATACGCAAATTCCGCATTGTCCAGACCGGAATATAATGCCAATCCTTCCACTCTGGAATCTCCTATGAACAGAGCATCGTCAAAATAAGACTTGTCGACCTTTATATATGGGTACTGGGTCTCAAGTGCGATCTGCGTGAGATCTCTGTAGCAGCTATTTCTTGCCTTTCTCTTCTTAACCTTCTTGTATTGAGTCTGTCTTGTCACCGGAGCAGCCGAGCCGCCCGTATCTATGGTCGCTTTTTCCGTAGTTGCCTTTTCGGTGGTCGCTTTCTCTGTAGATTTCTCTGTTGTCTTTTCCGTGGATGCATTCTCAGAAGTCTGCTTCTCCGTGGATTTCACCTCCGTTGTCTGCTCCTCTGCAGCCGCACTGCCCGTGGACTCCGATGTCAGCTCACTCTTTCCCGGTGCATCCGTGCTTGTTGCGTCAGTTCCAGTTGCTACCCTCTCATCAAGCAGCACAGTCTGGGCCATGGGATGATGAAAGCTGACATCCCATTTGTACACGCCAAGCGCAGCTCCCACATAACCGCCTGCGGTAACTATTATGCCGGATATTATGAGTATCGAGAACAGTGGACAGCCTTTTATCATTTGCCATAATTTCTTCATCTGCCCACCTCCTAAAATCTAAAATAAAGGAATGGATTGGAGCCACCCTTTGCTATCTGATATACACAGAACCAAAACAGTGCGAGCATTATAAGCTTGCATACCCAGTTCTTGTAGAATTTCTCTATGAGCTTTCTAGGCCATGGCGTACAGAAGATCACACAGATCAGCAGCAGCCACCAGTATGTGTGTCCCAGCATGATCAGCTTGTCCATGGCATGTGTCGTGACTGAGCCCTCTATGTTCATGCCGAACATCCTCTTCAGGTACAGTCCCAGAAGCTTCAGATCAGATATGTTAAATATTGTCCATGATATAGGTATCAGGAAGAACATGTACACATGTCCAAGAACCTTCACCTTATCGAATACTTTGCCAAGGAACAGCTTCTCCATGAGAAGGAACACGAACAGGAATAAGCCCCATATCAGGAAATTCCAGTCCGCACCATGCCACAGTCCGGTGAACATCCACACAGTGAACATGGCCAGTATCATTCTGAGCTTTCCCTTCCTGTTGCCTCCCATCGGTATGTACACATACTCTCTGAACCAGCGTCCAAGTGTTACATGCCAACGTCTCCAGAAATCTGTGAGGGAATGTGCCATATAAGGATCGACAAAGTTCTCCGGTATCCTGAAGCCCAGTATAAGTCCAATTCCTATTGCCATCACGGAATAACCCATGAAATCAAACAGGAGCTGGAATGAATATCCCCATGAACCAAGCCATGCGGTCACGGTGTTTATTCCATAAGGGCCAACTGTCTGTACATCGTTCCACAGACTGGCTATCTTATTTGCCAGAAGCACCTTGTACGCAAGTCCCAATACGAACAGTGTCGCACCGCGCTCTATATCGTCCGCCTTGACCTCTCTGTGATCCAGCTCAGGCTTCACCTCATCGTAATTGACTATAGGGCCGGCTATTAACTGTGGGAACATACTCACATATGTTCCGAACTTGATTATACTCTTGTCCGCCTGGTACTTGAGCCTGTACACGTCAAATATATACGATGTTATCTGGAACGTATAGAAGCTTATTCCAAGCGGCAGTGTGATCGCCACGCTGTCAAATATCTTTGTTCCAGCCGCAGTGTTTATTATCTCTATAAAGAAGTTGATATATTTGAATATGAACAACATTCCAAAATCAAACACCATGGCCACCGCCAGCCAGCAGTTACGCTCGAATGAACAGTCGATCTCCGAATATACTTCTATATCATAAAAACGCTTGATTCGTCTTGCCACCGAATAATTAAATATAATAGAAAACATCATCAAGAACACGTATATGGGT
>CAVCCL010000140.1:0-4350 GCA_963600665.1 Bifidobacterium catenulatum
GTCAGGAACCATGACATTATACCTGATCAGCCTAATTGTCATCATTATCTCAGGAAAATATGGCAAAAAAAATGAACTTGGTAACTTTCTGAACCACAATATCCATCAGATGATGGCCACCGGAAGGATTACCGAGCCTCTTCTTCCACCCCTGGAGTCTCTTGGCCTGAAAGGCAATATCCATACTTGTCTCCAATATCAGTTGGTCAGGTTCCGTCAGATGCAGATCATCGGTGACTATGCTGAAATTAACAAAATAGCGGATTATCTGGAAAATGAAATGCCTGATAATTATCCTAATCCTGGCATCCACCAGTCACTTGTATTCTACTACTGCTACTTCAGACAGTCAGATCCCGCAGCCTATACCCTGGCAGTATCACATTTCAGCAAATGCAGGGTTGAGCTTGAAAAAGGGCTCGACAGCAACGACAAGAGAATATATGCATACTACAAATACTATATAGAACACGATCCACGTGCCGCATGGCAGCTTGCCCAGGAGGGACTTGCTATGCTCCCGTCAAATACGCTTCTCAACCGGGAAGAAAAAACAGTTGAGGAGAAGTGGCTCACACATCTCCTCAACATGATCAATTCCGGTACCTACAGATAACCTGATTTATCTGGTTTTTATATATGTCGATAACATCGACTATTTCAATCTCTTCAGAATACTAAGTGTATACTTCCAGGTTCTCTGCACGCTGGCAACATCCATGGACTCTCTGCTGGTATGGATATTCTTCATATCCGGGCCAAATGATACACAGTCCAGTCCCGGCAGCTTGCCGGCAAAGAGACCACACTCCACTCCGGCATGAAGTGCCTGTATAACAGGTTTTCTTCCATACTGCTCTTCAAATACATCCACCATGATATCTCTGAGTGGAGAATCCTGTCTGTATTCCCATGCAGGGTAATCTCCCTGTACATCGAGATTTCCACCAGCCGAGTCTGATACACATCTGAGCTGGTCTATCAGATTTTCTTTTTCCGACTGCACACTGCTTCTGACTGAAAAGCTTGCAGTGACCTCATCATCGGATGTCTGCAATATTCCAAGATTCAGCGATGTCTGCACAAGGCCTTCTATATCATTGCTCATCTTCTGTATTCCATTTGGCATCATCATAAGACTCCTGATAACTATATCCGATGACTTTTCTGTCATAGCCCTGTTGATCACGGTTCTGCCAGTCATATCATTCTGCACATCACCCGCGTTGTTATCTGAATCCAGATCATCATACAGATCCGTTTCTACTCTCACTGCAAGTCCCGGATCAGTGCTTCCAAACTCATGTCTCAAAACCTTCTCATATTTTTCCGCAGATTTTACAAAGTTATCCACATCCTCCGGATCAATACCCACATATGCCTCAGCCTTGTTAGGTATCGCATTGTCCTTCAGTCCACCCTGTATAGATATCAGTCTGTATGAAACATCATTTCCTATATTATATAGAAGTCTTGCAAGCTGCTTATCCGCATTTGCACGCTGTTTTATAATCTCCACGCCGGAATGTCCGCCGGTAAGACCCTCTACAGCGATCCTCACAACTGACTGATTATCCTCCACTTTCTCATACTCCACCGGAATATGGCACGTAGCGCACGCGCCTCCGGCACACGACACAAGCAGGTAACCCTCATCCTCAGAATCCAGATTGAGCATGATCCGTGACTTAAGTGGACTACAGTCTATCGCCGCTGCGCCCAGCATTCCTATCTCCTCATCAACCGTGAATACACACTCAAGTGGCGGATGTGGTATATCGTCAGCATCCAGTATCGCCAGTGCAAATGCCACGGCTATTCCATCATCTCCGCCAAGTGTCGTTCCGTCAGCGGATATCACTCCGTCCTCAAGCACCAGTCTCAGTCCATCATGTTCAAAATCTATATCGCAGTCCGCATCCTTCTCACAAACCATATCCATATGTCCCTGCAGCATGACAGGTACACTGTTCTCATATCCGGCAGTTCCACCTTTGAATATGATGACATTGTTGCTCTCGTCCTGTATATATCTCAGATTCCTGTCTGTAGCAAACTTCACCAGATAATCACTTATCTTCTTTGTATCTGACGATCCGTGTGGAATCCCGCATATCTCCTCAAAGAAACGAAAAACTCCATACGGTTCAATGTTTGATAAAACGCCCATCCTACATTCTCCTTTTTATAGTATTTTTCACGCTGAATTGCTTTTTTTGAATACTTTTTTATCAGATAGTTCATTCAACTCTACAATCTGTATACTATCATGTCTCTGATTATATATTTGACACCCGTCAATTTCAACTCACCTCTCAAATTTCATAGTACCTGCCTTCGTTGACTTTGTAACCTCTTAATGATATATATTAATCAAATGCGTAACTTAGCATACAACACAGATTGCACAGACATCCCTGTGCAGTAGATTGGAGAGTATCATGTCAGAAAATTGTACACATAACTGCAGTACCTGTGGGCAGAGCTGTTCCAGCAGAACAGAGCCTCAGAGTCTTATCATAGAGCCACATCCGGGTTCACATATAAAGCATATCATCGCCGTGGTCAGCGGCAAGGGAGGCGTCGGCAAATCCTCAGTGACCTGTCAGCTCGCCGTTCTCATGCAGCGCATGGGCTACAAGACAGCCATACTTGACGCAGATATCACAGGCCCATCCATTCCAAAGGCATTTGGAGTAAATAAGACACCTGAGGCTGAGGGCGATTTCCTGTATCCCGATGAGACGGAAACCGGAATCAAGATCATGTCCGTGAACCTTCTTCTGGACGACGAGACAACACCTGTCCTCTGGAGAGGCCCTATCATAGCGGGCACCGTCAAGCAGTTCTACTCAGACATCATCTGGGGAGACATAGACTATATGTTCATCGACTGTCCTCCTGGAACCGGCGACGTGCCACTTACCATATTCCAGTCCATCCCTATAGATGGAGTTGTGGTAGTAACCACCCCTCAGGATCTCGTATCCGTCATCGTTGGAAAGGCTGTTCACATGGCAGACAGCATGAATATCCCTGTCATCGGCATGATAGAGAATATGTCTTATTTCATTTGTCCTGACTGCAACAACAAACACTATATATTTGGCAAAAGCCAGCTTGAGCAGGTCATAAGAGACCTGTATATAGGCCACGCGATACGCCTGCCTATCAATCCTTCCCTTGCGGGACTTATGGATAAGGGCGAGATAGAGCACATGGAAGCAAATGCTGATCTTCAGGAATTTGCTGATCTCATAAGCACATTTGACCCTGACAAATACTAATTCACTTGTCAATTAATAACATTTTTTATTTATTTTGGAGGTAAATAACATGGATATCCGGCACATCCTGAACAACTGCATATTGTGTCCAAGGAAATGCGGTGTGGATCGCACATCCGGTCACACAGGCGCCTGCCATATGACAGACACAGTCAGGGTGAGCCGCGCAGCACTGCACATGTGGGAAGAGCCATGTATATCCGGAGAGAACGGATCAGGTGCCGTGTTCTTCTCCGGCTGTGCACTTGGATGCTGCTTCTGCCAGAACAAGGCCATATCTGGAGGCAAAGCTGGCAAGGATATATCCATATCAAGGCTGTGTAACATTTTCTTTGAGCTTCAGGATAAGGGTGCCAACAATATCAATCTTGTCACACCGGATCACTATATACCGCAGATCATATCAGCTATTGACATGGCAAGATCCAGAAACTTCAAGCTTCCATTCGTATATAACTGCAGCGGCTATGAAACAGCCGAGATGATACGTCTGCTTGATGGATATATAGATGTATACCTCCCTGATTTCAAATTCATGTCACCAGATCTGGCCGCAAAGTACAGCAATGCCCCGGACTATCCTGAGCATGCCAAAGCCTCCATATCCGAGATGGTCAGACAATGCGGAGGAGACCAGACTCACTTCGATGACGACGGAATTATGCAGAGAGGCGTTATCGTCCGCCATCTGCAGCTCCCGGATCACCTGGACGATTCCAAATCAATAATCACATATCTATATAACACCTACGGGGATTCTATATATATCAGCATCATGAACCAGTACACCCCTATGCCGGGCATTGAAAAGAGATTTCCAGAGCTTGGCAGAACTATAACTCCGGCTGAATACGATGACCTTGTTGATTATGCCATTGATATCGGCGTTGAAAATGGATTTATACAGGAGGGGGAGACTGCAAAAGAGAGCTTTATTCCAGCATTCGACAACGAAGGTGTGTAACCCACACATCTTCAGATAGAAATTAGGATCAATGACCAGGAAATCTTTGCACAAAAAAATGGATCAGCCACAACATATTGCAGTCAATCCATCTTGTAG
>CAVCCL010000141.1:0-31376 GCA_963600665.1 Bifidobacterium catenulatum
CACATATGCAGAGTACAACAACCTTGAGGACTTCAAGAGCAAATGCGATGAGAACACCATCGCTATTATGGTAGAGCCTGTACAGGGCGAGGGCGGTGTATATCCTGCAGACCCTGAGTTCCTCAAAGGCCTCCGTGAGTTCTGTGATGGGAAGAACATGCTCCTCATGTTCGATGAGGTTCAGACCGGATGGGGAAGAACCGGAGACATAATGGCTTATATGACATATGGCGTAAAGCCTGATATGGTATCCATGGCGAAGGCCATCGGAGGTGGAATGCCTATAGGAGCGATGTGTACAAGTGCCAAGATAGCAGCAGCATTTACACCTGGTGCACACGGTTCAACATATGCAGCAAACCCTGTATGCTGTGCAGCCGCACTTGCAGAGATAGATGAGATACTTGACAACAAACTCTATGAGAATGCAAAGGAAGTAGGCGCATACTTCATGGAGGAGCTCAAGGCACTCCCTTGCGTAAAGGAGATCAGAGGACGTGGACTTCTGATAGGTGTTGAGTTCAACAAGCCGATCGCATTTGAGGTAAAGCACAGAGCCCTGGAGAACAAGCTTCTCATAACAGCAGTAAGAGACAGCATCATAAGGATCGCACCTCCGCTTATCGTTAAGAAGGAGCACTGTGACGAGGCTGTGAAGCTGCTCATCAAGTCGGTGGCAGAAGCCCTGCAGGAGCAGTAAATATAGCATGGTTATGCAGAGAAGTAAGTAGATAATAGAATAGTATGAGTGATCCTGAAAACTTTGCAGGAACATCATAAAATATAGGAGACCATAATGGGAAGAAGTAAAGAAGAGATGGAGGGTGTGACCCTCCTTGGAAATAAAGACGTAAAGTACAGCATGGACTATGCACCTGAGATGCTCCAGACATTTGACAACAAGCATCCGGACAACGACTACTTTGTCAAGTTCAACTGTCCTGAGTTCACAAGCCTCTGTCCGATCACAGGACAGCCTGACTTCGCAACGGTTTACATATCATATGTACCGGGCGAGAAGATGGTAGAGAGCAAGTCACTGAAGCTGTATCTGTTCAGCTTCAGGAATCACGGAGACTTCCATGAGGACTGCATGAACATCATCATGAAGGATCTCATAAAGCTGATGGATCCTAAGTACATCGAGGTGTGGGGCAAGTTCACACCGAGGGGTGGAATCTCCATAGACCCATACTGCAATTACGGCAGACCGGGAACAAAGTGGGAGGAGGTTGCATGGAACCGTCTGGCAAACCACGACCTCTACCCTGAGAAAGTAGACAACAGATAATTGGGTCTGGGCAGCACGCACGGACGGATAGGAGAATCATAATGGCGGATTACAGAGAGACTGTGGATTATATATTGGGTATTCCGCTTTTTGCGCAGAAGATTGGCAAGGAGAACCTTTCCAGTCTTTTGTGTCGTTTGGGGAACCCTGAGAAGGCTGTTCCCGCGGTACATGTGGCGGGAACCAACGGCAAGGGCAGCACATGCCGCGCTCTGGCGCAGATGCTTGCAGCCCGGGGATACAGAGTGGGATTGTTCATATCCCCCCATCTCGTGTCCATAAACGAGAGAATACAGATAAATGGTACAAATATATCCGATGACGATTTTGTGTCGGCATTTGAGACCGTAAAGGGGCAGTTCAGGGAGCACCCTTCGTTCTTCGAGGTGATGTTTGCCATGGCGGCGGTGTATTTCAGGCAGCAGGAGTGTGACTTTGCCGTATACGAGACAGGAATGGGCGGAAGACTGGATGCGACAAATGTCCTGTCGCCTGAGCTTACGATCATCACGTCGGTGGGAATGGATCACATGGAGTATCTTGGCGACACGATAGAGAAGATTGCTTATGAGAAGGCAGGCATCATCAAGCCGGGAGTTCCTGTGATATATTTCAGGCGGGATGAGGCTGCTGCGCGGGTCATAGAAGATACTGCCAAAGAGCGTGGAGCGGACATAATTCCGGTCGAAAAATCAGATTATATAATAAATCATTTGGGGAACAAAACCATTGATTTTTCATTGCATAATCGGTATTATAGTTATTGCAATTTACAGATACAGAAGACATCACTGTACCAGGTGGAGAATGTCAGCCTTGCCGTGACAGCATTCAAGATGCTCATGGAGAGGCGCAATGTACCGGAACAGGATATAGAGAAGACCGTGAGGAATGCACTCCTGCAGTTCTACTGGGAGGGCAGGATGGAGGAGATCGCTCCCCATATATATGTGGATGGTGCCCACAATGTGGAGGCTGTAAATGCATATATAGAGACCATGAACAGGCTTCATGGGGAATATGACAAGATACTGGTATTTGCGGCGGTGAAGGATAAGGAGTATGACTCCATGATACATTTGCTTGCCGGAAATATTAAGTTTGACAGGATAATAGTCACAAGCGTTGACAGCAGCAGAAAGGCGGATTCCGCAAAGCTGGCGGAGATATTCTCAGAGTGTACGGATACTCCGGTCATGGTCAGCGATGAGATTGACGATGCCATGGATATGGCAGTGGAGCTCAGAGGAGACAGAGAGAATACCAACATATACTGCGTTGGTTCCCTGTATCTGGTGGGCGGTGTCAAGAGATGGAGGAACAGACATGATCAATTTTGATGAAGAGATAAAGAGGTTTAAGCCGGCACTTGAACTTGACCAGGCAGAGGATGCAATATACAACAATGATCTCAAGGACATCATGGATGTCATGCAGGAGATGATGAGGGTTGCAAAGGAAGCAGAGAAGTAAAGAACACAGATTGGTCGGGAGATTAAGATATGGCAGATGTACTGAATTGTAAGCACTGCGGTGGAGCGATAGCCGTCACAGGCTACTGTACCAGGTGCGGACTGAAGATAGATTACGTGAATAAGGCTCTCAACTCGTCAAAGTACTATTACAATATAGGACTTGACAAGGCGAGGGTCAGAGATATGTCAGGTGCTGAGGAGGCGCTCAAGCTGTCTCTGAAGTATGACAAGATGAATATAGATGCCCGGAACCTTCTTGGACTGGTGTACTATGAGACCGGAGAGATAGTTCAGGCGCTCAGCCACTGGGTAGTGAGTGTGAATTATTTTGACGGCAAGAATGTCGCCAAGAGATACATCAAGGAGATAAAATCCAACCCACACAGGCTGGAGGCGGTGAACAATGTAACCAGAAAGTATAATCAGGCGCTGGTATATGCGAAGCAGGGCAGCAAGGATCTTGCCTTTATACAGCTCAGAAAGGTACTTTCCGACAACAGCAGATTTATACAGGGATACCTGCTCCTTGCACTTCTGTTCATCGACGAGGGAAGATATGACAAGGCTCGCAAGGCACTCAAGCGTGTCATCAAGATAGACAGGACAAATCCAGTGGCGGTCAGATATTTCAATGAGATGGGCCACACTGATGAGGAGATCATGAACTTCAGGGATTATCCGCAGGAGGACTACGATGTGGATTCTCTGTTCGTGGATGACCAGAAGAAGCTCATAGCCGGCAACAGCGAGGTGGATTTTGATGGGGATCCGATTCCGGTTGGAAGATACAAGGACATCAATTTTTACAAATATTCCATCGCTTATATCATAGCGGGAGTTGTTCTGGGACTTGCGGCCATGTGGACGCTCATCATCCCGCACAGGGATAAGGCGGCTGACAATTCAGAGAGAGACCTGAAGGTTACATTCAGTCAGGAGATAGCGGATAAGAATGTGGCCATATCGGAGCTCCAGTCACAGGTGGACAGCATGACCACCAAGCTCACAAATGCTGAGACAGAGGCGAAGAACCTTCAGACACAGATAGATAAGTATGGCGATTACGCTTCACAGGTTCTGTCGGATGACAATAAGGCAAGGGTACAGTCGGCGATCTATAAGTACGAGGCTATGACATATGAGGCTGCCATAGATGATCTGAACAGAGTCCTTCAGGATACACCTAACAGCGATGTGGCACTGTTCTACAAGGCGATGTGTTATCTGAAGCTCTCGGATGATAACAATGCCACACTGGTATTTAATCAGCTTGTTGAGAACTGTCCAAACTCCGTATACTACACGGTTGCGTGTGATTATGCGGATGAAGATGCCATACAGGCGGGACTTGAAAAGAAGAATTCTGCAAGTACAGCCAGCGCGAACACAGGCGACGGAACAGGTACGACCGACAGCGTGAACACGGGTGACGGAACAGGTACGACCGACAGTTCGGACACAGGTGACGGAACAGACACGACCGACAGCTCGTATACAGGCGATGGAACGGATACAACCGACAACACGTATACAGACGATGGCACAGATACAACCGACAACACGTATACAGACGACGGAACAGACACGACCGACAGTTCGTATACAGGCGATGGAACAGATACAACTGACGGACAGTAACGAAAGACATATAAAAAGATTATAATTTATAGAAGGCACAAAAGAGACGGATAAGGATGAACCGTTTCTTTTGTGCCTTTTATTTTGTGACAGGGGGATTGAAGATGAATATCTACGAGAAAATGGGGGATACTATAATCGTATATATGCCCAGAGAGGTGGATGATTATGCGGCGGTGAAGATGACCGCAGGGACAGACGGAGTATTTGCCGAGGAGGTGGTGAGACATGCCATATTTGATTTTGGCAGGACAACGTTCATGGACAGCTCGGGGATAGGACTCATAACGAGAAGGTACAGACAGCTCCGCGACAGAGGGGGAAGCGTTGGGGTGATAAATGTAAATGCGAGAATGGACAGGATACTGCTCATGTCCGGTATATACAGGATCGCGACAAGGTTGGACAGCGGTGTCCGGGATGAGGCTGAGGATTGGACAGATAAAATATAGATAACGAGGAGAATGGTATGGATAAGAACAGATTGATCATGGAATTTGGCTGTGATGCCCGGAATGAGGCTGTGGCGAGAGTCGTGGTGGCGGCTATGCTGACGAGGACAAATCCGACACTCAGTGAGGTGGAGGATGTCAAGACGGCGGTGTCGGAGGCTGTCACGAATTCGATAATACATGGATATGGATCCGGGGAGGGAAGCATAATCCTGGAGGCATACATAGAGGAGCGCACCCTGTACATAACGATCACAGATCACGGCTGCGGCATAGAGAACGTTG
The DNA here is from genome assembly GCA_963600665.1 of Bifidobacterium catenulatum. Classification (GTDB taxonomy): domain Bacteria; phylum Bacillota; class Clostridia; order Lachnospirales; family Lachnospiraceae; genus Coprococcus. Next base: position 5,142 of record CAVCCL010000141.1, read on the forward strand.
ACAGGGCCATGGAGCCGCTTTACACCACTGTCACGGACGGAAGCAGATCGGGCATGGGATTTTCATTTATGGAGGCATTTATGGATGAGCTAAAGGTAGAATCCCGCGTTGGTGAGGGAACCGTGGTAAATATGAAGAAGATAATAGGAAAAAGTCAGGAGATATATTGATGGCGGATAATCATCGTTTGCTTGAACTTGCAAAAGATGGAGACAGAGATGCCAGAGATAAACTTGTGACGGACAATATGGGACTGGTGGTCAGCGTTGCCAGAAGATATGTGGGGAGAGGACAGGAACTTGAGGATCTTATACAGATAGGGCTTATAGGCCTTGTAAAGGCCATAGACAGGTTTGATATGGACTATGAGGTAAAACTGTCCACGTATGCGGTTCCGCTCATTCAGGGGGAGATTAGACGCTTTCTCAGGGACGACGGAATGGTGAAGGTCAGCAGAAATCTTAAAACGATATACTACAGGGCAGACAGATACAGACATGAGGTCGAAAAAAACAGAGGGACCGAGCCGGGAATGGAGGAGATATGTGAGGCTATAGGAGCGACACCTGAAGAGCTTGTGATGGCGATGGACGCGGCATCGGATGTGACATGCATAGATGATCTTCACGGGGAGATGTGCGGCACGGAAGATGGAGACCGCATCGTGGACAGGCTGTGTGTATCGCAGCTTCTGGACACGCTCACGCCGGACGAGAGAAAACTTGTGGTGCTGAGGTATTTTCAGGACAAGACGCAGGGGCAGACAGGGCAGATCCTCGGCATGAGCCAGGTGCAGGTAAGCCGGCTTGAGAAAAAGATACTCGGAAGACTCAGATGGAAAATATTGGAGTAATATCAGCCATATACATGGACAGACTATTCTTAGAATATAAGAACAGGGGACATGTATATGGCTGAACTTTTGTATTTGAAACTGTCGGAGAGCTGTCTGGCGGAGAAGAGAAAGGTCAAAATAAAGGATGTGGCGACGGTGCTCAGCCCGAATCCCGATATAAAATACGGTGTTGAGAAGCTGGAGCTCATGAGCTTTTCCGGCAGCAAGGAGCAGCAGGTCATATCGGTGATGTACATTCTGCAGGTGATACAGGAGCACTACCCGGACTGCCAGACACAGACCATAGGGGCAACGGACGTTGTCGTGTACTACAGGACCTATGACACCAGCGACAAGGTAAAACAGTTCTTCAAATTTCTGATGATATGCTTCATCGCATTTTTCGGAGCGGGATTCTCCATCATGTCGTACAACTCAGATGTCAACATGGTTGGACAGCTTGACGTCATGCACAATATATTTGTGGGACACGGCAGGGATGCCTACCCGGTGGCGGGAATAGCATATTCTCTGGGTCTGTTCATCGGCATAATCATATTTTTCAATCATGGTGCAAAGAAGAAATTCTCTGATGACCCTACACCGCTTCAGGTTCAGATGAGACAGTATGAGCAGGAGGTCAACCAGACAGTCATAACGGATGCCTCCAGAAAGAAGGCGGAGAGAGATGCTGATTAGATACGCTATGCTTGCCATCGCCTGCTTTGCCAGCGGTGTGGCCATATCGGGCGGGTATTTTGCATTTATATCCATGATAGGAATATTTCCCAAGCTTCTTGAGAAGGTAAAGGGGGCGAGGCATTATCTGCTCATAGAATGTCTGCTGGCATATGGGGCGGCGCTGGCAAATCTGATATATGTATTCAAAATATCTGTCCCGGTGACGTGGGTGGGTTACACCATCATATGTCTGTTCGGAGGGATATTTGTGGGATGCCTGGCGGGGGCGCTTACGGAGGTGCTGAATGTCATTCCAATCGCAGCCAGAAGATTCAGTGTGAGAAGAAATCTCCCTTATGTCATATACGGCCTTGCCGCGGGAAAATTGGTGGGCTCGGTGCTGAGTGTCGTTCTGGGCATGTGATAAAGTCAAAATTATTTTGTGTGAAATGGAGGTATTTGCTATGAAGTTTGAACCTACAGAGAGCGATTACAATGAATATGTGGAGCTTGTGACACCCACATCAAGCGTTCCGAGGAACTGCCTGTGGGCGTTTCTTGTGGGAGGCGTGATCTGCACGATAGGGCAGGGGATATTTGACCTGCTGGTACACTTTGATGTGAAGGAGGACGAGGCGTATGCGTATGTGTCACTGATACTTGTCCTTGCAAGTGTTATACTGACAAGCCTGAATCTCTACAAGAAGATAGCAAAGTACGGCGGTGCCGGAGCGCTTGTGCCGATCACAGGATTTGCAAATGGCGTGTGTGCGCCCATAGTGGAATTCCAGACTGAGGGTGAAGTGTTCGGAAAGGGCGTGAAGGCGTTCACCATAGCGGGGCCTGTTATACTGTACGGTATATTTACAAGCTGGCTGCTCGGTGTTATATATTGGATAGTCTCGATATGGTGAAATGGGGTTTATTAAATTAAAAATCGACATATTTTCCCCACATCGGTTGACAATATTTGAAAAAATAACATAATGGGTATAGATTGGGACAAAAGATGAAAGACAGGAGAAATGCTGACATGAAGAGGCTTATGACAGTCAATCTGACACCTGAGCAGAAGAGTGCAGTGCAGGATATATGCGGTGCCATAGGTGCGGAGTGCGTTGACATTCAGAGAAAGCATTACGGTATGAAGGTCGGAAGTCTGTGCGACACGGCGGACATATCGGGCTGTGGAGATGAGACCGGACAGACGGAAGATCTCAGTATGGATATGCTCATATTTGACGGAGTGAGCAGCAAAGAACTTGATATATTTCTTGAAAGGTATAAGAAGACCGGACTTCCGGCAGTAAGGCTGAAGTCGGTCGTTACACGGAGCAACAAGGAGTGGACTGTACAGCAGCTATACTCGGAGCTTGCAAAGGAATATCTATTCTACAGGATGAGGGGAATGTAGATGGCAGACGAAAGAAGAAACGGATATACAACTGAAAAGAGACCTGCGCAGAACAGGCAGAGAGCTTCAGGACGTTCAGGACGGTGTGCATCTGAGCAGCGGAGAAAGAGACAGCAGCGCTACAGAGTGATAAGCTGGATACTCACAGCGGTGTTCGTGGTGATATTCTATGCGCTAATATGTGCGTGTGTGGGCAACAGAAAGCTGTACAAAAAGACCACAATAAACGGATTAGACGTTGGCGGAATGAAGTCTGCGGAGGCGGCAAAGATCATAAATGACCAGTTCAGACGCGATTACAGCAGTGCGGGCATACAGGTGAAGCTTGATGACAAGACTTACACTCTGGATGTGTCGGCGGCGCTGGATATGGATTCGGAGAAGTCTGTGCAGAAGATACAGGATGACTCACACAGCTTCTGGAGAAGAGGCTACGGGCTTCTGGAATCATGGACTCTCGGAAGCAGCTACGACATTTATCCATCTATAGGCGACAGCGGCATCATAACGACCGCCATCGAGAGCAGTGATATGATGAAGGTCGATCTGGACATAGAGGATGGATACAGGATAGAGGATAAGAACCTCATTGTGACAAAGGGAAAGGGCAGCTACAGGATAGACACAGACAAGCTGGTAACCCGCATAAAGAAGCAGATTGCAAAGGGTGACTACGGCACTGTCATAGAATGTCCTGTCGTGTCTGCTGACGTGGATCTGGACGAGGTATACAAAAAAGTACACTGCGAGCCACAGAATCCAACCCTTGACCCGGACAAGAATTACGAGGTAGTTGAGGCCAAGGACGGTGTGGACTTTGATCTGGAGGCGGCAAAGAAGAGTCTTGAATCCGCCAAGAAGGGAACGGATGTGAGTATCCCGCTCACATACACCCCGGCGGATATGAGTACGGAAGAATACAGGAAGCTGCTGTTCAGAGACGAGATGAGTTCATACAGCACAGAGGTCGAGGGTTCGGAGAACAGAAAGACAAATGTCAAGCTGGCGGCGCAGTATTGTGATGGAACCATACTTATGCCGGGAGAGTCATTTTCATATAATCTTGGAGTCGGTGAGCTCACCGAGGAGAGAGGCTTCCTTCCGGGACCGTCATATGCTGACGGTCAGTCGGTCATGGACATGGGCGGCGGAATATGCCAGGTGTCATCCACCATGTACATGGCGTGTCTGTATGCGAATCTCGAGATAGACGAGAGACATTGTCATCCATACCCTTCATCGTATGTTCCTGCAGGACTTGACGCCACTGTGGCGTGGGGCGGATGTGACTTTGTATTTACAAATGACACAGATTACCCGATAAAGATAAGCACAAGCTACGATGGATATTCCACGTCCTGTACGATATGGGGTACCATCACGGAGCCGTTCAGCGTGGAGCTCTACACAGAGACCGTTGAGACAGAGCCGTATGAGACCAAGTATGAGCTGGACAAGACACTTGGCAAGGATGAGCAGGTGCTTGACACAGTTGGAATAGAGGGTCTTACAGTGCAGTCCTACAGAAGAGTGTATGACGGCGATGGAAATGTCATATCGGACAATCCTGAGGCGATAAGCGTGTACTCCAAGCGTGACGAAGTGTACAAGGTAGGAAAGCTTCCAAAGGACAAGGATAAAGACAAAGATAAGGATCAGAACAAAGATAAGAGTGACAGCTCAGACACAGATAAGAAGACGACTGAGTCTGAGTCAGATACCCAGGAAGAATAAATAGATACAGATAAAATAAAAAGGACATGGTACAGAAGATTAGGCTTTTGTATCATGTCCTTTTTGTGTCTATTCTCAGTGTATATAATAACTGTTTACTCCTCGATGTCGTCGGAGTCATCCTCTCTGATTCTTATAAGGCCTTCCAAGAATCCCGGCTCTCTGGTCTTTATCTCCTGGTTGGTGTAGAGATTGACATAGTGAGGGCGGAGCTTGGAGTAGATGATCTTCTGTTCGTTGTACAGGCTGTAATAGCCGGACAGCATGTAGCTGACGGCACATCCTATTGTGAACAGAAGTATTCCCTGCGCCCCGAACAGCTCTATGCTCAGGAACAGAGATGTAAGAGGACAGTTAACCACGCCGCAGAAGAAGCACACCATTCCAAGGGCGGCGGCAAATCTCGGGTCAAGTCCCATGAGTCCTCCCATGACACATCCGAATGTGGCACCCACGAAGAACGATGGAACGATCTCACCGCCTCGGAATCCACAGCCGATGGTTATGGCGGTGAACAGGGCTTTGAGAAGGAAAGCTGTTGGCTTAGCCTCTCCGTTGAGCGCCTGGGCGATGATATTCATACCGGTTCCGTTGTAATCGGTGGTGTTGAGTATTATGTTGAGCAGGACGAGCATCACGCCTCCTGCGAATACGCGCACATACTGGTTCTTGAAATATTTGCGGAAAAGCTTGTGCACAACGTTCATGAATATACAGAACAGACTGCTGAGCACCGCACACAGGATAGCCAGACCGATGACCTTGATCACCAGAGGCACATCCACGGATGTCGGCATTCCGGCTATATTGTAGTGGTCGTGTACAACGTGAAGCTTTTTCGTTATGGCGTATGCGATGACTGACGAGAACAGACAAGGCACAAATGCGCAGTAGTAGAGGATACCGATACTTATGACCTCCATACTGAACAGCGCGGCAGTTATCGGTGTTCCAAACAGTGCCGAGAATACAGCACTCATACCGCACAGTGTGAGTATGTGCTTGTCGCTGTCATCCAGCTTGAACAGCTTGCCTATAGAGACACCGATGCTTCCACCTATCTGAAGAGCGGCGCCCTCTCGTCCTGATGATCCACCGAAGAGGTGAGTAATGACCGTCGATATGAAGATCAGCGGAGCCATACGGGAAGGAATCTCGTCCTCCACACTTCTTATGGAACCGATGACAAGATTGGTTCCCTTGGAATGTCTTATTCCACAGATCCTGTATATAAATACGATCACGATTCCGGCAAGCGGCAGAAAATATATTATCATATGATTGTTCTCACGGAAGCCGGTGGCGTACTCGACGCATATATGAAAGGCTGTTCCGACAAGCCCGCATATCGTTCCCATTATCAGTGAAAAAACTATCCATTTGAAAAAAGTCGTAGCATATCTGACACATCTGCTAAAACAGTTTACCCAGTATTCCTTTGTAAATTCCACGGCGATTCTCCATTCCTTTTTCTTTGTAAAGCAACTTTAGTAATGTTAAAGCAAATAAATGAATTTGTCCAGTGCTGAGGTTAACAAATACTACCATTATAATCTGCAGTGCATAAGGGAATTATAGTAACAGTTACATTTATCCATATAAGGGAGTTGCATGATATGAATGAGAAAAAAGGAAAACAGAGCATAAAATTTGGTGATCCCCCATATATACTGGGGGCAGCAGCGGTGGCGGGACCGAAGGAGATAGACGGCCCCATGGCGAGATATTTTGACAGGGTGAGCGAGGATGCAACATTCGGCAAAGATTCCTGGGAGGAAGGTGAGAGCGAGATGGTGCGTCAGGCGGTGACACTTGCCATACAGAAGGCGGGAATAGACAAGCAGGATATAAGGTATATATTTGCCGGGGATCTGCTGGGACAGCTCATAGCGTCGACATTTGGAATCAAGGATATGGAGATACCGGTGTTCGGTCTGTATGGAGCGTGCTCGACGTGCGGGGAGGCGCTGTCGCTTGCGTCTATGACTGTGGCGGCGGGGTATGCGGACAACGTCATTGCGGAGGCGTCAAGCCACTATGGAAGCGCTGAGAAGCAGTTTCGTTTTCCCTTGGAATATGGAAATCAGCGTCCCCTGTCAGCTACCTGGACGGTCACGGGAAGTGGTGCCTTTGTGGTGTCAGACAGAGAGTCAGATGTGTGTATCCAGGGAGTAACCACAGGGCAGATAGTGGACTATGGGGTGAAGGATTCCCTCAACATGGGAGCGTGCATGGCACCCGCGGCGGCTGCCGTTATATATCAGAATCTTCAGGACTTTGGCATAAAGCCCACATACTACGACAGGATAATAACCGGTGATCTCGGCAAGGTCGGCAAGACGATACTTGAGGATCTTCTGAGCATGAACAATGTGGATATATCGGCAAATCATATGGACTGCGGTATAGAGATATTTGACAACGAGGAACAGGATACCCACTCGGGTGGCTCTGGCTGTGGCTGCTCGGCGACCGTCCTTGCCGGATATATATTGAAGAAGGTGAGCTCCGGGGAGTGGAAGAGAGTTCTGTTTGTTCCGACGGGAGCACTGCTTTCCACCGTGAGCTATAACGAGGGGCAGACCATACCGGGGATCGCCCATGCGGTCATGATAGAGCATCACGAAAAGAAAGGAGAGTAGATGTAAATGGATTATGTAAAAGCGTTTGTGGTTGGCGGAATAATATGTGTTCTTGCCCAGATACTGATGGACAAGACCAAACTCCTTCCGGGAAGGATAATGGTCATACTCGTCTGTACGGGAGTTGTGCTTGGAGCTCTTGGAATATACAAGCCGCTTCTGGAGTTTGCACAGTGCGGGGCATCGGTGCCGCTCACGGGATTTGGATATAATCTGTGGAAGGGTATAACCGAGGCTGTGGATAAGGATGGATTTATCGGACTGTTCCGCGGAGGCTTCCAGATGGCTGCGGTTGGAAGCTCGGCTGCACTGATATTTGGATATCTGGCATCGTTGATATTCAAGCCGAAGATGACAAAATAGAATAAAGGACAGGCAAATAAAAAGCCCCATCATACATTGAATTGTATGATGGGGCTTTCCGTCATTGAGTTGTATCGGTTGAATCATCCGAGCTTGGTTCCTCGGTTGTGGTTATCTCCGTTGAAGATGTAGGCTCCTCTGACGTTGGTTCCTCAGTTGTAGGTTCCTCAGTCGTTGTAGGCTCCTCCGTTGTTGTATCCTCCCACGTCGTATCCTCCGATGTATCCTCGGTCGTCGTGGTTGCCTTGGTAGTTTTCTTTGTATCCTTCTTCTTACCGTGGATGTTACAGTGCTCCTTCAGAAGCGCTTCATCCCAGGTGTATCCCTCAAGGACATACTCACCGTCATCGTTCAGCTTGTAGATGAAGGTTGTTGTCTCAGGACATTCCTTGTTGGCAAGCATGTGTGATTCGTTACATACGACAACCTTCTTGACACCTGGACAGTACTTTGTAGGAATCTTGGATGCGTCAAAGTAATCTGTTACGGTAGGACATCCATTCGATGGAAGAAGTCCTGTATCCGAACATACAGTGGCCTGTACGATTCCGTCCGGCATCTCAAATGTAGCTGATGTATCAAGTCCCTTCTTCTCGATGACCTGATCCATGATGTCTCTCCACATATAACACTTGATAGAACCAGGGCTGTATGTGATGTTCTCGTCATTTCCAAGCCAGATAGAAGCTGTGTAGTAAGGGTTGTAACCACAGAACCAGTTATCAAAATCACCTGATGTGGTACCTGTCTTACCGGCTGTGTACATACCTGTGTATGAGTTGGCACCTGAACCTGTACCGCCTGTAACAACGTCGTGCATTGCGCTTGTGAGAAGCCATGCAGTCTGCTCTGATATTACACGGGTTTTCTCAGGCTCCCTGTTGTCTATAAGAAGATTGCCGTCATGGTCATATACCTCTGTATAGAATACAGGCTTTATATAATTACCGCCATTTGCGATGGTGGCGTAAGCGGCTGTGATCTCAAGGTTTGTTATACCGTTTGTCAGACCACCGAGTGCAAGAGACTGGTTTATATCTGACAGGATGAGACCGTCGCTGTCTGTTTTTCTCTCAACAAGAGTTGTAAATCCAAGCTTCAGCAGATAGTCATATGCGAGCTGTGGAGTTACGTCTGTGATACACTTTACAGCTATGATGTTCATAGACTCCATGATAGCGTATCTTATAGTTTTAGGTCCCCAGTATCCGCCGTACCAGTTAAATACCTGATTACCATTCTCATAGTAGTAAGGTGCATCATCGTATACGGTGGCAAGAGACATGTTGCACGCTTCCAGTGCAGGAAGGTATGTGGCAACTATCTTGAAGCATGAACCAGGCTGTCTGGTAGCCTCAGTTGCACGGTTGAATGATCTGTTCTCAGTTTTCTCTCCACGGCCTCCGACAAGTGCCTTGACCTGACCGGTGTTCTGATCCATGAGAGTGAATGATACCTGTGGCTGGATGACAAGCTTGAATGTCTCCATGAAGACCTCGTCGCCTGTCTCGGCAACCATTGCGTCCTTGAACTCGTCTGCCGCTGCACGGGCGTCGTCCTCGCTGTAATATCTTGCACTGTACTCGTAGCCCTGCTGCTCTGTGAACCAGCTCTCAAGATTCTCTACGCTGTAGTTCGTCTGAACCTTTGTCTCCTTGTCAGCAAGGGTGAGAGCGTAGTTGAGCTGATATACAGGCTCAGGCCAGTAGGATGTATCATTTACAACTGAGTCAGCGATCTCCTGGATCTCAGGATCCTGGCAAACGATGACCTTGAGTCCGCCTGACCAGATCAGTGACTCTGCCTCGTCCTCTGAGTAGCCCTTGGCAACCAGATCATTCTGAAGCTGCTTGATGACCTCGTCAGTGTAGTAGGAGTTGACCTCTGTCTTCTGCTGCTTTTCTTCCTTCTTAGATACGGAAGCGATACGCTTGTAAACGTTGTCGTTTATAGCCTCGTCATACTGTGCCTGCGTTATATACTCAAGATCCAGCATGTATTTAAGAACCTGGGTTCTTCTGGTCTTGTTGTCGTCAGGCGACAGGAGAGGATCGTATTTGGTAGGGTTCTGCGGAATTGCTGCAAGTACGGCACACTCAGATACCGATAACTGGCTGAGCTCCTTGCCGAAGTAAGTCTTGGCAGCAGTCTCAACACCGTAGCAGCCCTCTCCGAGATATATGGTGTTCAGATAATACTCGACTATCGACTTCTTGTCGATCTTCTTCTCCATATCCACAGCCAGGTACTGCTCCTGAACCTTACGCTCAAGCTTATCCAGGAAAGTTGACTCATTCAGACCGACGTTGAACACGTTGTTCTTGATGAGCTGCTGTGTAAGAGTGGAAGCACCCTCATCGAAGTTACCGCCGTTCTTCAGACCCTGGACAAATGCTCTGGCAATACCCTGAACATCGATTCCATTGTGCTCCCAGAAACGCCTGTCCTCTATAGCGACAAATGCATTCACAAGATCCTCAGGAATAGAGTCGTAATACACATACTCTCGGTTGGAGTTGGAATTGGCAAGTGTCGTGATCTCCTTTCCATTCTGGTATACAAGAGTTGTCTTGTATCCCTTAGGTATGAGAGCGTCAGCGTTGATGTTCGGCGTGTCATCCAGAATACCCTTGAGGGCTCCAAATCCGGCTCCGACACCGACTATCACAATGGCGAGCACCAGCACCAGTATAATCTTAAACACAGAAATGTTAAGCTTACGCCGGTTTCTTGGAAGCTTGGATACCAGCTCCTTCTGAGCCTTCACCGCTCCCTTCTTAGTAAAATCCATAAAAAGACCTCCTTAAAACCTGGGGGATAGATCCCCGCTATTTAATTGTAAAAGTAAATTTCTAAATAAGGGCAGACTACTGCCGTTAATATACACTTCAAATCAGTATATCAAATAACAGTATAATAATAAAGAAAAAAATATTGCAACAAAATAAAAATTAATAAACGTGAACGAAAAAACAGAAAGAGTAAATTGACAACGGCATGATTCAAAAGCATAATAAATATAAAAAAGTGCAGAATAAACAGGAGAAGATATATGTTTGCATCAATAGACGAAGCGGTTGAATACTGGAAGGACGAGCTGTCATATGTGGACGACGCAAAGGTGACAGGATATGTGGGAGGTTACCCGGTGGTGGAATTTACCATCAACAAAGCCGCCTGGGGACTTGTTAAGGACAAGAAGAAATTTGGCAGGATCGTAAGATCGTCAGAGATGGAGGGCGGAATAGAAGTCGGCGTGTCGACATGCTTTTATCAGACGGCATCCCTGGAGTGGGAGCCACCTGTCCTCAGGGTATGCGGATATCCTGAAGTGATCAACAGAATACTTGGCAAGGTAATGTAAGATTTACCATGAAATGCCCCGGCGGATACATAAAAATGCATCCGCCGGGGTATTTTATTATACATGTAATGGGTTATGGAAGGAGGGCACATATGAACAGGGAGATACGGACGGATCTTGCGATAGAGCTCAGGGAAAATGTATCCGACAGGAGAAATATGCCGGGGGTGAAGGTGAAGACGGTGGTAAATGAGGACAGGAGCATCAAGACAACCATCATAAATGTGCTGGATGAGATAGGGGAGAAGAATCTTGGAAAGGCAAAGGGACAATATATAACGATAGAGTGTTCCAAGCTTAAGGAATACGAGGAGTCCATACACGAGCCGTTGAGGGCGGAACTTGAGGGCAGACTGAGAGAGCTCATGGATCATACGGGAAATATACTGGTGGTAGGGCTTGGCAACAGGCAGGTCACACCGGATTCCATAGGCCCTCTGGTCATAGACAATCTGTATGTGACAAGACATCTCGACACTCCGGGAAAGCCTGATCTGGTCATGAGTGCCATATGCCCGGGAGTCATGGCACAGACCGGAATAGAGACTGTGGACATAGTCCGGGGAATCTGCGATGAGATAGATGTGGAGACCGTGGTTGCAATAGACGCCCTGGCGGCAAGAAGCAGCAAGAGACTCGGATGTACCATCCAGCTCACGGATACAGGGATAAGTCCGGGATCAGGAGTGGGAAATAACAGAAAGACTCTGAACTCCGACAATCTGGGCAGACGAGTGATCGCAGTGGGAGTCCCAACGGTCATTTCAGTCCCATCGATCATCGACGATTCGCTGGATGAGGTGGCTGATGCATTTAACGAGACCTATGGGCGCAGGATCATGAGGGAGTTCACGGAGAAGCAGAGATACCAGATCGCGTGCAATCTTCTGGACGAGGATATGGCGGATATGTTCGTAACCCCGAAAAATATAGACGAGCTCGTGCGCCGGATCAGTTTTACGATATCTGAGGCGATAAATGCCATAGCGATGTAGAGAAAATACAGGGAATCATTTGGCACATACACTCATATATTTGAATAATGGATAACAGAGGCCATAGCATATTCAAAAGGGGTGGAAATGTATGTCAGACAGAAAACTTCATGTGAAGACTGTATATATACTGGCGTGGGTGATTCTGGTGTGTGCGGGTATACTGATAAGGACCGGGATAGCTGATGATGTGTGGAAGCTGGTGTACAGTGGGATATATGGCAGCTCTTCAGGAGATGCAGGCGGGAGCATATACAGCCCCGGAACGGCTGAGCCGGATGTGTATTGTTACATGGATTACTGGGAGTCTCAGGTCAGAGAGGTGTGCGAGGAGGGCAGGACATACCAGACGGAGGATGCGGATTCCGAAGGCGAGGCATCAACGAAGGCGGAGACTTCAGAGACTTCTGTGCCTGCCAGCACTGAGACAACAGAAGCCACGCAGAGATCCGCCGATGCCAGGACCGTGTCGGCCATGGCTGATATAACGAGCTCTTATATAGGTATGGACGCAGATACACTTCTTTCATATTGCTATAACGCCACATATCCTAAGTGCGTTAAAAAAGACGAGCTGGATGCGGAAAATCTGCTCGGCAAAGATCTGTCCCTTGATATGGACACCGGGGGATACAAGGTTCTGATATATCACACCCACGGCTCCGAAGCATTTGCCGATTCGAGATCCGGTGAGGTGGACGATACAGTGATAGGGCTTGGAAATCGTCTGGCGGAGATCCTCACGGATACATACGGAATACCGGTGTACCACGACACCACGGCATATGACATGATGACAGGGGTACTTGACAGGAACGCTTCCTATGATTATTCGAGAGAAGGGGTATCACAGATACTTCAGGATAACCCTGAGATAGAGGTCATCATAGATCTTCACAGGGACGGCGTGCCGGATGACACACATCTGGTGACCGATGTTGACGGAAAGCCCACAGCACAGATCATGCTGTTAAATGGCATGTGCCGTGATGAGGAGGGCAACGATGTGGACTATTGGAGCAATGACAACAAGGTCGACAATATGGCATTTGCACTTCAGACCTATCTGGCGGGCAGGGCAAATTACGGCGACATGATGCGCAAGATATACATAAGCACCAGCAGATACAATATGGATCTCATGCCACATGCCATGCTGGCAGAGATAGGTGCACAGACCAACACCGTGGAGGAGGAGTACAACGCTGTGGAACCATTTGCATCCATGCTTGCAAAGGTGCTCCTAAAGTGAGAGGGAAGAGGCAGATTGCCACTTGCAGTTATATGCTCATACATGTTATATTAACGTCAAATGCGAGTAAGACAAGTATAAGAATAAAAGAGCCCGCACATACAAGGCGCGGGACATAGATAAGGATGTGAAGACATGGAGCATTTAGACCAGTCAAAGATAAGAAATTTCTGTATAATAGCACATATAGACCACGGCAAATCAACACTTGCCGACAGGATCATAGAGAAGACCGGAACTCTGACCAGCAGGGAGATGCAGAATCAGGTTCTTGACAACATGGATCTTGAGAGGGAGCGTGGAATCACCATCAAGGCACAGTGTGTCAGGATCGTGTACAATGCCGAGGATGGACAGGAGTACATATTCAATCTCATAGACACTCCGGGACATGTGGATTTCAATTATGAGGTATCCCGAAGTCTGGCAGCCTGTGAGGGAGCCATACTTGTGGTGGATGCCGCACAGGGCATAGAGGCGCAGACCCTGGCAAATGTATATCTGGCGCTGGATCATGACCTTGATGTCATGCCGGTCATCAACAAGATAGACCTTCCGTCAGCAGATCCAGAGAGGGTCGTGAACGAGATCGAGGATGTAATTGGAATAGAGGCACAGGATGCCCCAAGGATATCGGCAAAGAACGGAATTAATATAGAAGAGGTGCTTGAGCAGATCGTGAAGAAGGTGCCTGCACCGCACGGTGACCCTGAGGCTCCGCTCAAGGCACTTATATTTGACAGCCTGTATGACTCCTACAAGGGAGTTATCATATTCTGCAGATTATTTGACGGCTGCGTGAAGAAGGGAACCACCATAAGGATGATGGCAACCGGAGCCGAGGCGGAGGTCGTTGAGGTGGGAATATTCGGAGCGGGAAGATTTGTCCCATGTGATGAACTGTCAGCGGGAATGGTTGGATACATAACCGCCAGCCTGAAGAACGTACAGGATACCACAGTGGGTGATACAGTCACTCAGGCGGACAGGCCATGTGACGAGGCACTTCCGGGATACAAGAAGGCACAGCCGATGGTATACTGCGGACTCTATCCTGCGGATGGAGCAAAGTATCCGGATCTCAGGGATGCCCTTGAGAAATTGCAGTTAAACGATGCGGCGCTCAGCTTTGAGCCGGAGACATCCATAGCGCTTGGATTTGGATTCCGATGCGGTTTCCTCGGACTGCTTCACCTTGAGATAGTTCAGGAGCGTCTGGAGAGAGAGTTCAACCTCGATCTGGTAACCACAGCACCGGGCGTTGTATATAAGGTTCATACCACGGACGGCAATGTGATAGAGCTCACCAATCCGTCGAATCTGCCGGACCCATCCACCATAGAGTACATGGAGGAGCCATTTGTCGATGCGGAGATCATGGTCACAACAGAGTATGTGGGTGCGATCATGCAGCTCTGCCAGGAGAGACGAGGCGTGTACAAGAGCATGGAATACATGGAGGAGACGAGAGCACTTCTCAAATATGACCTTCCTCTAAATGAGATCATATATGATTTCTTCGATGCGCTTAAGTCGCGTTCAAGAGGCTATGCTTCATTTGACTATGAGATGAAGGGCTATGTCCGCTCAGAGCTTGTGAAGCTGGACATCCTTATCAATAAGGAAGAGGTCGATGCACTTTCATTCATCATACATAAGGATACGGCGTATGAGAGAGGCAGAAAGATGTGCGAGAAGCTCAAGGACGAGATCCCGAGACATCTGTTCGAGATACCTATCCAGGCTGCCATAGGCGGCAAGGTAATAGCCCGTGAGACAGTCAAGGCCATGAGAAAGGATGTCCTTGCAAAGTGTTACGGCGGAGATATATCAAGAAAGAGAAAGCTCCTTGAAAAGCAGAAGGAAGGAAAGAAGCGAATGAGACAGGTGGGCAATGTGGAGATACCACAGAAGGCATTCATGTCTGTCCTGAAGCTTGATGAGGAATAAATAGAATCGGAGAAAAGCCGTTAATGAGAGCATTCTGACAGGATCATTCTTAGTAGCGGCTTTTTTCGTGCAGCGACGATATTTGAAATAAAAAGGACAGATACAAATGATAGATATAATAAATACCGCAAATTCAGATCGGGATTTCGGTGATGCAAATGTTGATGAAGTCTCAGAGGCATATGAGAAGAAGCCCCTCAGCATATATATACATATCCCGTTCTGCGTGAAAAAATGTGCATACTGCGACTTCCTGTCATTTCCGGTGGGGGCAGCCTGCGTGTCGGGATACGGAGTGTACCGGGAGAAGTACATTGAAGCGCTGTGTGAGGAACTGAAAAGCTACGCATATCTGGCGGAGACCCACAAGGTCAGGACGATATACATAGGAGGCGGAACTCCGTCCATACTAGAGCCGGACGAGATCACACTTGTAATGACGACGGTGAGGAAGCTGTTCGATGTTGCAGAGGATGCGGAGATAAGCATAGAGGTAAATCCAGGCACCCTGACCAGCCGTAAGGCATCAGAGTATATTGCAAATGGCATAAACAGGATGAGCATAGGCCTTCAGTCCGCACAGAAGAATGAGCTGGAAGCTCTGGGCAGGATACACAATTATGACCAGTTCCTCGCCGCATTTGACATGGCGCGGGAGGCCGGATTTCGCAATATAAATATAGACCTGATGTCCGACATACCGGGACAGACCATGAGGTCATATCTGGACACCCTTGACAAGGTGCTGAGGTGCAGACCGGAGCACATATCCTCATACAGTCTCATAGTGGAGGACGGAACGCCTCTGGCAGCAGATGAGAACCTGCTGTCACAGATCCCGGATGAGGACGTGGACAGGCAGATGTACGACATAACAAATAAGCTCTTAGACACCGGCGGCTACCACAGATACGAGATATCCAACTACGCCAAAGTGGGTTACGAGTGCAGACACAACATAGTCTACTGGACCCTCGGGGAATACATAGGAGTTGGAATCGGAGCCGCGTCCTTCCTGTACGGCAGACGCTACACCAACACATCCAGTCTGGAAGACTACATAGACGGCATGGAGAGACACAGGGAACTAATGACATTCGGAGATCCCGTCGCAAATTCGGGAAAGGCAAGAGATATAATAGAACACATGCGCAATGTGGAAGAAGAACTTGATGCAGACAGGCTGATGGAGGAATATATGTTCCTCGGCCTGCGTATGATATCCGGTGTGAGTGCAGAAAAATTCAACGACTACTTCGGCCACTCCATCTACGACATATACGGCCCCGCCATAGACAAATACAAGTCCACCGGCCACCTCGAAGACGACCACGGTCTGATCCGCCTCACAAAAAAAGGCATCGACGTAAGCAACACGATCCTCGCGGACTTCCTAATAGAATAATACTGGCACGACCGTCCTTCAAAACATAAAAAAAACACAAAAACATTCGTTATTTTGTTGACAAAAGGGGGCGGCAGTGTTAGATTATGTTTAGTGGTTAGCACTCGGATATGTTGAGTGCTAATAAGACTAAAAGCAAAAAGGAATGAGAGTATGGAACTTGACGAGAGAAAAGTCAGAATTCTAAAAGCGATCGTTTCGAATTACCTGGAGACTGGAGAGCCCGTTGGATCGAGAACCATTTCCAAGCTGGCCGACATGAATGTCAGCCCGGCTACCATAAGAAATGAGATGTCAGATCTTGAGGATATGGGGTATATATGCCAGCCACATGCATCGGCAGGAAGAGTTCCAACAGATGCAGGTTACAGGTTTTATGTTGACAGCATCATGGCAGACAGGGATGAAGAGAAAGCAGAGGATCAGACAGAGCGAGAGAATCTGCTGCAGAGAGTTGATAAGCTCGAGAAACTTCTCAAGCAGGTGGCAAAAGTGCTTGCGGCGAACACACAGTACGCAACACTGGTTACGATGCCACAGTACAACAACACAGTAAAGTTCATCCAGTTGTCACAGGTTGATGAGACCACATTGCTGGCGGTCATCATGGTTGATGGCAATATAGTCAAGAATAAGCTGATCAAGACGACGTACAGCCTGAAGAATGAAGATATTTTAAAATTTAATATTCTGCTAAATACCTTCCTTCAGGGCGCGGCACTTCAGGATATCAATCTTGAACTTATACAGACCATGAAGGTTCAGGCAGGTGAATATGCAGAGATCCTTGAGACGATATTCCAGGGAATCATGGAGGCAATCCATGAGGCCGATGATCTCAAGGTTTATACCAGTGGAGCAACGAATGTACTCAAGTACCCTGAGCTGGCGAACACGTCATCCGCAGAGAAGCTGCTCGGAACACTGGAAGACATAGAGGACAAAGAAGAATTTGCAAAACATGTGGAGGATGTGATCCAGCAGGACAGCGACATACAGATCCTGATAGGACAGGAGAACAGCGATGAGAACCTGAAGGATTGCTCCCTTGTAACAGCGACATACAAGATGCCGGAGGGCGCAAAGGGTACGATAGGAATAATCGGACCGAAGAGGATGGATTACAAGAAAGTTGTGAGCATGCTCAAGGAACTCACCGGTGAGCTTGATGACATATTTAACAACAATGGATAGACAGATAAGATTATAACGATGAATAGGAGGATATGTAATGGCTGATAGCAATAACAGTACTGCATCCGACAAGAAGGTCAAGACAGAGCAGACAGCAGCCGAGACCATAGTTGGAGATGCTTCAGCAGAGATAAAGGATGGCGTTGAGTCAGAAGTCAAGGTCAGTGAGACCGTTGACGTTCCGGAGGAGCAGGCAGAGGCTGCAAAGCCACAGCATGTTGCAAAGGAGAACAGACGTGGAGGCAAGGCTCTCCGAGAGGAGAATGAGAAGCTCAAGGAACGCTGCAAGGATGCAGAGGCAAAGTACACAAGACTTCTTGCGGAGTGTGAGAACATCCGCCAGAGAAATGAAAAAGAGTCAGGCAAATTGTACGACATAGGTGCAAAGGGAGTTCTTGAGAAGCTCCTTCCTGTGGTAGACAATTTTGAGAGAGCAATGGCAGCCATTCCTGATGAGGATAAGGACAGACCATTCGAGTCAGGTGTTGCGAATATATACAAGCAGCTTATGACGTCATTGGAAAGCATAGGTGTAAAGCCTATGGATTGCGCCGGAGAACAGTTTGATCCTACATTCCACAATGCAGTGATGCATGTAGAGGATGACAACTACGAAGAGAATGTAATCGTTGAAGAGATGCAGAAGGGTTACATGTACAAGGATCAGGTGCTGAGATTCAGCATGGTAAAGGTTGCAAATTAATTGAAGAAATTAAATCAATTGTAAAATTTTTTTCTAGGAGGAAAAGACAATGGGTAAGATTATAGGTATTGACTTAGGTACAACAAATTCATGTGTAGCAGTTATGGAAGGTGGTAAGCCTGTAGTTATAGCTAACTCAGAGGGTATGAGAACAACACCTTCAGTAGTAGGTTTCCTGAAGACAGGAGAGAGAGTAGTAGGTGAGCCTGCAAAGCGTCAGGCAGTTACAAACGCAGATAAGACAATTTCATCTATCAAGCGTCACATGGGATCAGATTACAGAGTAGAGATAGATGGCAAGAAGTATTCACCACAGGAGATTTCAGCAATGATCCTTCAGAAGCTGAAGTCAGATGCAGAGGGATACTTAGGAGAGAAGGTTACAGAGGCAGTTATCACAGTTCCTGCTTACTTCTCAGATGGACAGAGACAGGCAACAAAGGATGCCGGTAAGATCGCAGGTCTTGATGTAAAGCGTATCATCAACGAGCCTACAGCAGCAGCTCTTTCATATGGTCTTGACAACGAGCAGGAGCAGAGAATCATGGTTTACGATTTAGGTGGTGGTACATTCGATGTATCTATCATTGAGATCGGTGAGGGTGTCATCGAGGTTCTTGCAACAGCCGGTGATAACAAGCTCGGTGGTGATGACTTCGATAACGCAATTACACAGTATATGCTTGACGAGTTCAAGAAGGCAGAGGGCATCGACCTTTCAGGTGACAAGATGGCTATGCAGAGATTAAAGGAAGCAGCAGAGAAGGCAAAGAAGGAGCTGTCATCAGCTACAACAACCAACATCAACCTTCCTTTCATCACAGCAAACCAGGATGGACCAAAGCATTTCGATATGAACCTTACAAGAGCTAAGTTCGATGAGCTTACAGCAGATCTTGTAGACAGAACAAAGGGCCCTGTTAACACAGCACTTGCTGATGCAGGACTTACAGCAGCAGACCTTGACAAGGTACTTCTTGTCGGTGGTTCAACACGTATCATCGCAGTACAGGAAGAGGTTAAGAGACTTACAGGTAAGGAGCCATTCAAGGGAATCAACCCTGATGAGTGTGTTGCTATCGGTGCTTGTATCCAGGGTGGTAAGCTTGCCGGAGATGCCGGTGCAGGCGAGATCCTTCTTCTGGATGTTACACCACTTACACTTTCAATCGAGACAATGGGTGGTATAGCTACTCACCTTATCGAGAGAAACACAACAATCCCTACAAAGAAGAGCCAGATCTTCTCAACAGCACAGGATAATCAGGATGCCGTTGATATCAACGTAGTACAGGGTGAGAGACAGTTCGCAAAGGACAACAAGAGTCTTGGTAGATTCAGACTTGATGGTATCGCTCCTGCAAGACGTGGAGTTCCACAGATCGAGGTTACATTCGATATCGATGCAAATGGTATCGTAAACGTATCAGCTAAGGATCTCGGAACAGGAAGAGAGCAGCACATCACTATCACATCAGGAACATCACTTTCAGATGATGATATCGATAGAGCAGTTAAGGAAGCAGCAGAGTACGAGGCTCAGGATAAGAAGCGTAAGGAAGGCATCGAGGCAAGAAATGAGGCTGATGCACTTGCATTCCAGACAGAGAAGGCACTCGGTGAGGTAGGAGATAAGCTTTCAGATTCAGATAAGGCTGGCGTAAAGGCAGATCTTGACGCACTGAGAGCAGCAATAGACAGCACAGATGCAGAGAACATGAGCGATGCAGATGTAGATAAGATCAAGGCAGCTAAGGATAAGCTGATGGAGAGCGCACAGAACCTCTTCTCAAAGCTTTATGAGCAGAACGGTCCTGGAGCAAATGCAGGAACAGGCGCTGGCACACCTGATTACTCAGATGGCGATGTTGTAGATGGAGATTTCACAGAGGTTTAATATATAGAGGATGAAAGGTAAAGGCTATGGCAGAGACAAAGACCGATTATTATGAAGTCCTTGGTGTAACCAAGGGAGCCTCTGAAGCCGAGATCAAAAGGGCATACCGAGTGGTAGCAAAAAAATACCACCCGGATATGAACCCTGGTGATGAAGAGGCTGCAGAGAAATTCAAAGAAGCAGCTGAAGCTTATTCAGTCCTCAGTGACCCTGAGAAACGTGCAAAGTATGATCAGTTCGGCCATGCAGCATTCGACCAGAACGGCGGCGGTGCCGGCGGATTTGGTGGATTTGACTTCGCAGACATGGGAGATATCTTTGGGGATATATTCGGAGATATGTTCGGTGGCGCAAGCCGTCAGAGAAATACAAATGGCCCTATGAAGGGCGCAAACATCAAGACAACCATCAGAGTAGCCTTTGAGGAGGCTATATTCGGAACCCAGAAGGAGCTTGAGCTCCCGCTGAAGGATGAGTGTGATGTATGTAAGGGAACCGGTTCACAGCCGGGACACCAGCCTGAGGTCTGCGGCAAGTGCGGCGGTAAGGGTCAGATAGTGACAACACAGCAGTCACTTTTTGGAGTTGTACGTAATGTTCAGACATGTCCTGATTGTAGTGGATCTGGTAAGATCATCAGATACAAGTGCAGCAATTGTGCAGGAACAGGATATGTAAAGAGCAGAAAGAAGATACAGATAGCTATTCCACCAGGAGTAGACAATGGTACTAACATCCGAATCAAAGGAAAGGGTGAGCCTGGTATCAACGGTGGTGAGAGAGGAGATCTTACAGTTACCATACTTGTTGATCGTCATCCAAACTTCCAGAGACAGGAGTACAATCTGTATTCATCAGAGCCTATCACATTTACACAGGCAGCACTTGGTGGAGTTATCAAGATCAACACCATCGAAGGAGAAGTTGATTACACCATACCACCAGGAACACAGACAGATACACGTATAAAGCTGAAAGGCAAAGGAGTACCTAACCTCAAGAACCCAACTCAGCGAGGCGATCACTATGTGACACTTGTTGTACAGGTGCCAGAGAAGCTCACAGAGGAGCAGAAGAAGATCCTCAACCAGTATGAGCAGGCAACACTTGTAGAGACAAGACCTGCAACAGATTCAGCAGGACCATTTACATTTGGTGATCACAAGAGAAGAAAGAAAAAGTAGGTATAAAATATATGAAATGGACGAAGCTCACAATAGATACAACATGTGAAGCTGAAGACCTCATAAGCGCCTTCCTCGAAGAGGAAGGCGTTTTGGGTGTTCAGATAGAAGATAATATTCCTCTCACTGAGGAGGAGATGGAGACGATGTTTGTCGACCTTCTGCCGGATGATATGCCGGAGAATGATGGAACTGCAAAGGTGTCCTGCTTCCTCGACGATACATTTGACGTGCAGGAGATAAAGGATAAGGTGGCTGCGGAGATCAGGAGACTGTCAGAGTTCCTTCCTGTCGGAACAGGCGAGATAACCGAGAGTGAGACGAAGGAAGAGGACTGGAGAGACAACTGGAAGGCCTACTTCAAGCCATTCAGACTGTATGACAATATCATCATCAAGCCAACCTGGGAGGAAGTGCCGGAGGATGCAACGGATGATGATATAGTTATTGAGATAGATCCCGGAACAGCATTTGGAACAGGTTCCCATGAGACCACGAGACTGTGTATAGGACAGCTCAAGAAATATATGAAGGATGGCGACGAGATACTTGACGCCGGAAGCGGAAGCGGAATCCTGTCATTTGTGTGCAATAAGCTGGGCGCAAAGCATGTCCTCGGTATAGACATAGATCCGATCGCCGTTGATGTGGCGGGAGAGAACAGAGATGTGAACCATATTCCTGCCGAGGCGGTGGAATTCAAGTGCGGAAATGTCCTTGAGGACCAGAAACTGGTAGACTCAATAGGCGCAAATTATGATATAGTAGTTGCAAATATCCTTGCAGACGTTATAATTCCAATGTCGGCTGTAGTTCAGAAGTTTATGAAGGATGATGGTATTTTTATATCATCGGGCATTATAAACATAAAAGAGGACGAGGTCAGACAGGCTCTTCTTGACAATAACTTCGATATCGTAGATACTGTCTACATGAATGACTGGGTAAGCTTTGTCGCAAAAAAGCATGTATGAACCAGCGCATGAGAGGAAATAATCATATATGAACAGATTCTTTGTAGACATAGATGGCAGAGATATAGGAACAGATATAAGTATAACAGGCGGAGACGTTAACCATATAAAGAACGTTCTCCGCCTTAAAGTGGGTCAGGAGATAACTGTCAGTGATGGCAGAGGAAGAGATTATACGTGCAGTATATCGGAGTTTGGCAGAGACGAGGTTCTGTGCCGCATCGAGGATGTGAATGATAACTTTGCAGAGCTTCCGGTGGAGGTTACCCTGTTTCAGGGATATCCGAAGTCGGATAAGATGGATCTTATAGTACAGAAGATGGTGGAGCTCGGTGTCTGCCGGATAGTTCCGGTATTCACTGTGCGCACTATAGTGAAGCTTGATGCGAAGAAGGCGGCAAAGAAGACTGAGAGATACCGGATCATAGCGGAGTCCGCTGCAAAACAGTCTGGAAGGGGAATTGTCCCTGAGATCACAGAGCCGGTAACATTTGCACAGGCGATAGAGATGGCGAAGACTCTTGATATGAATATAATTCCATATGAGGAGGCGGAAGGACTTGCAAAGTCCAGACAGGTCATCGCTGATGTGACAGCACCATCGCCTGTCCGCAGAAGTCTGGGAATATTCATAGGCCCGGAGGGCGGCTTTGCCAGGGAAGAAGTGGAACAGGCAATGGCGGCCGGAGCGGAATGTATAACCCTTGGACACAGGATCCTGCGCACTGAGACGGCCGGACTTGCGGTTATGTCGATCATCATGTTCAGTGCAGACAGGGACAATTAGGCAAATTAGTAAAGATTAGTGAAAGAAAGAAGCTTGAAGCCGGACGTATACCGGTTTCGGAATGGTGGAAGACAACATGGAAGCATATTTTGACAATTCAGCGACCACCCCGGTTTACCCGGAGGTGAGAGATCTTGTGGTAAAGTTAATGGAAGAGGACTACGGCAATCCGTCGTCACTGCACAAGAAGGGCATGGATGCGGCCAGATACGTGAGCGATGCCAGGGATAAGATAGCCAGACTGCTCAAGGTTCAGGCGAAGGAGATCGTGTTCACATCGGGTGGAACAGAATCCAACAACATGGCTCTGATAGGAGGCGCGCTTGCCAACAGGAGAGCGGGCAACAAGATCATCACAACAGTGGTCGAGCATGCGTCAGTCGGCAGTCCGCTGACATTCCTTGAGGATATGGGCTTTGATGTTGTCAGGATCCCGACCGGAAGTGATGGCGTGGTAGATGTTGACCGGTTGGTAGATGAGGTCGATGACGATACGATCATAGTGTCAGTCATGTACGTCAACAATGAGATAGGTGCCGTCATGCCGGTGGAGGATATTGCCAGACGTATAAAGGAGAAGAATCCGAACGTACTTTTCCATGTGGATGCCATACAGGCATTTGGCAAATATGTGATATACCCGAAGCGTATGGGAATAGACATGATGTCCATAAGCAGCCACAAATTTCACGGACCAAAGGGCGTTGGAGCACTGTTTATAAAGGACAGAGTCAAAGTAAAGCCCGTGATATACGGCGGAGGTCAGCAGGGCGGAATGCGGTCAGGAACAGAGAATGTGCCGGGAATAGCCGGAATGGCACTGGCTGCCGAGATGACCTACAGAGATCTCGATGCGAATGTATCACACATGAGAGAACTCAAGGAGCATCTCATAGATGAACTCACACAGATAGACGATGTGTACAGTAATTCCGGGGATGCACCTCATATAGCCAGCATAACCTTCAAGGGAGTGCGAAGCGAGGTAATGCTTCATGCTCTGGAAGAGAAGGGGATATATGTATCATCCGGTTCGGCATGTTCGTCGAATAAACATTCCACAAGCAGCACGCTGAAGGCCATAGGTCTGCCACCTGAGAAGCTCGAGTCCACACTGAGATTCAGTTTTTCACCGGAAAATACAATGGAACAGATAGATTATGCAGTCGAGTGCTGCAAGGAGCTTTTACCGATACTCAGAAGATATGTGAGGAAGAAATAGGAGGAAATATGCAGTACAAGGCATTTATGATAAAGTATGCCGAGATAGGCACAAAGGGAAAGAACAGATATATATTTGAAGATATACTCTGCAAGAACATCAACAGAAAGCTGAAGCCTTACGGAGACTTCTATATCCGCAAAGAGCAGGGAAGAATATTCGTTGAGTGCAAGTCGGATTACGACTATGAGGATGTGGTAAGTGCCCTTGGAAAGGTGTTTGGTATCGTTGGAATCTGTCCTGTTGTGGTTGAGGAGAACACAGAGTTTGAGAACCTCAAGCAGAAGGTAATAGATTATGTTGAAAAGGCATACGACAGAAAGAACTTCACATTCAAGGTGTTCACCAGAAGAAATGACAAGACATATCCTATGACTTCCATGGAGGTCAGCTCAGAGCTTGGACATTTCCTCCTTGAGGCGTTCCCTGACCTTGCAGTGGATGTGCATTCACCTCAGGAGATAATTAATGTGGAGATCAGAAAGGTAGCGTATATCTATTCGATCACCATCCCTGGCCCGGGAGGACTGCCGGTTGGAACAAACGGCAGAGGAATGGCGCTTCTGTCAGGCGGTATAGACAGCCCTGTTGCGGCATATATGATAGCTAAGAGAGGAGTCGTTGTGGAGGCGGTATACTTCCATGCACCTCCGTTCACAAGTGAGAGAGCCAAGCAGAAGGTTATAGATCTGGCATGTCTTGTGGCTGATTACTCAGGAGCCATCAGACTCCACGTTGTCAACTTTGCCGATGTACAGATGGCTATATACGACAACTGTCCTCATGAGGAGCTCACGATCATCATGAAGAGATACATGATCAAGATAGCCGAGGAGCTGGCTGAGAAGAATGACTGTCAGTGTACAATAACAGGAGAGAGTATAGGCCAGGTTTCAAGCCAGACAGTGTTCAGCCTGAACGTTATCAACCAGGTCAGCACCATGCCGGTGTTCAGACCATGTATAGGTATGGATAAGCAGGAGATAGTAGATATATCAGAGAAGATCGGAACATACGAGACATCCATACTGCCATACGAGGATTGCTGTACGACATTTGTTGCAAAGCATCCGGTTACACATCCGGTTCTCTCGGCGATAGAGAAGTCCGAGGCAAAGCTCACAGGAATCATCGAACCATTGTACCGCAAAGCTGTTGATACGGCAGAGGTCGTTATGTGCCGTGCGAAGCAGTAAACACGATAAACGGTAAAACAATAAAAGCAGTAAAACAATATCAAACAAAAACAGTGATAAAAGACAACAAAAAAGAGATGCTTCATGATGAGCATCTCTTTGATTATCAGATCCATATAACATACGGGGCAGAATAATGATTATTCTGCGAGGTATGGCTTCAGAGTAGCCATGATCTCATCGAGACCGCTCTCTGCATGAATGTTAAGTTCGATAGGCTTTGAGATATCAAGACTGAAAATACCCATGATTGACTTTGCATCAATTACGTAACGTCCTGATACGAGGTCGAATTCTGCGTCAAATTTTGCAATGTCATTGCAAAAGCTCTTGACCTTATCGATTGAGTTTAAAGAAATCTTAACTGCTGTCATAAATAGTCCTCCTAACCCTTGTAAGTTTTTTATGTACTGTCATTATTATATTTTTATAGAATACAAAAG
>CAVCCL010000142.1:0-32900 GCA_963600665.1 Bifidobacterium catenulatum
AAATATAACAGTGTGATATAACACTGTTATATTTGCGCGCGGCTGGTGTTGATATGAAATATGCATTTGGAATCTGCTCCAGTTAAAAACGATGCATATTCGATGATATAGGGGGAGGCTCTATGACGGAAAAAGCAGAAAATACAAGACAAAACATATTGAATACAGCACTGAAGCATTTCCTTGAGTATGGGTTTGCAGGGGCATCGCTCAGAAGCATTGTAAAGGATGCCGGACTTACAACAGGTGCATTTTATAAATATTATCCTACAAAGGAGGCACTTTTTGATGCCCTGATAGATCCGTATGTGGAGGAGCTGTATAGGATATATGACAGCGTGCTTGAGGAGTTCCAGAGCCTGCCACCGGAGAAGCAGACTGAGAACATGGCAAGTGCTTCCGGGAATGGAATGGATCAGATGGTGAATTATGTGTATGACCATTATGATAATTTCAAACTTCTGCTGCGGTGCAGCGACAATGAGAAGTATGGAGATATGATACACAATCTGGTTGACAGAGAGATGAGATCCTCAGAGCAGTATGTGGAGGAGATGCACAAAGCCGGTATAGATGTGCCGGACATAAGCGACAGCCTTTGTCATATGATATACAGTGGATTTTTTTCGGCGATATTCCAGATCATAGAACACGACATGGATCGTGAGACCGCGATAGAGAATGTCGGCAAGCTCAAGAAATTCTACACCGGAGGCTGGGAGAGAATATGGAAGGTGCAGTTCCCGGAGTAGTCAGTAAGTATGCGGCAAGGTAAATACCGAACCGCATAATTTTAAAACGTATGGTTAGACAAAACTAATAAAAATAAGCAAAACCAAACTCGCTGCATTTATAAGCTGTGCAGGACGGAGGTGCCTGACCCCATTAGATAATGTAAATAATGCAGATCTTCACCACAGAATTATTTCAACTAACAGAAAGTCTGCATTCAAGATAAAAGGAGGAGAAAAAGTGGAAGAAAAGAAGAAATCAGCGGTGAGCTGGGTCCTCACATGGGCGGGACAGAAGAAGTCATCCTATGTGTGGAGCGTCATTTTGGCGGTTATCAATGTAGTTTTCAAGATAGTTCCGTATTTCATCATTGCGGACGTGGTCAGGATGTTCCTTGACGGGGAGAAGGATCTCAGGGAATATATGGTGAAGGCTCTTATCATAGCGGGATCGTTTATACTTGCAGAGCTTTGCCACAGCGTATCAACGGCATGTTCACACAAGGCGACATTTACAGTGCTTGCAAATATCAGAAAGTCATGCTGCGACAAGCTTGCAAGGGTGCCGCTTGGATACGTGAAGGATACGCCATCGGGTTCATTCAAGAACATCATGGTGGAGAGAATAGACAGCATAGAGACAACGCTGGCGCACGTTGTGCCTGAGTTTACATCCAATTTGCTGGCGCCTATTATCGTCATCGTGTATTTCTTCATGGTTGACTGGAGACTTGCGTTGTTCTCATTTATCCCGATCGTCGTTGGATTTGCAACGTATATGGGCATGATGATCGACTTCCAGGAGAACTACAACAGGACAGTTGAGAAGACCAAGGCGCTGAATGATGCGGCAGTGGAGTACATAGATGGAATCGAGGTCATCAAGGCATTTGGCAAGACAGAAAGCTCGTATGCCAAGTTCACAAAGGCGGCAAAGGAGAACGCAGACTCGTATATCAACTGGATGAAGAAGTGTTCATTCTTCCAGGCAGCCATGTTCGTCATCACACCGTACACACTTGCAACGGTCCTTCCGATAGGTGCGCATTATGTGTCAAATGGTTCGCTTACCACAGCGGATTTCGTCGTGTGTATCATCCTCTCACTTGGAATAGTCGGTCCGCTGCTCACCATCGGTTCATACACTGACGATCTGGGTAAGCTGTCGACAGTCATCGGAGAGGTGACAGGAATCCTGGAGCAGCCTGAACTCGTAAGACCTGAGCACACAAAGGCACAGCCGAAGGACAATGGAATAAAGGTTACAGATATCACGTTTGGCTATCACGACAAGGAGATACTCCACGGCGTGAGCATGGATATCAAGGCGGGAACTGTAAATGCGATAGTTGGCCCGTCGGGAAGCGGAAAATCTACAATAGCTAAGCTGATAGCTTCACTGTGGGATGTGAACAGCGGAAGCATAGAGATCGGCGGCGTGGACATAAAGGATATTGCGCTGACAGATTTCAATGACAGGCTTGCGTATGTGTCACAGGATAATTATCTGTTCAACGAGACAGTCAGGGACAACATAAGACAGGGCAGACCTGATGCCACGGACGCTGAGGTCGAGGAGGTAGCCAGAAAGAGTGGCTGCTACGACTTCATAATGAACCTTGAGAACGGATTTGACACCGTGGTCGGCGGTGCCGGTGGACATTTGTCAGGCGGCGAGAGACAGAGGATATCCATCGCCAGAGCGATGCTGAAGGACGCACCGATAGTCATACTGGACGAGGCAACAGCCTACACCGATCCGGAGAATGAGGCCATACTTCAGAGCTCTATCGCCAAGCTTGTGGCGGGCAAGACATTGATAGTTATAGCCCACAGACTTTCCACCATCAAGGATGCGGATCAGATATTTGTGGTAGATGCAGGAAATGTGGAGGCTCACGGAACACATGAGGAGCTTCTTAGCAAATGCACACTTTACAGGGATATGTGGCAGGCACACATCTCGGTCAAGGATACGGCAAGCGATGAAAAGGAGGGCGAGTAATATGTTCGGAGTACTTAAAAAGTTCTTCCTGTTCTCAGGTAAGGAAAACAGCCGCAAATTCAAGCGTTCAATAGTGATAAGCCTGATAGACGCACTGGCATCGGCGCTGAAGATCCCGGCTATAATGTGTGTCCTCATGGGAGTTATAGAGGGAAAAGACCTTGGAAAATATATACTTGGTTCAATAGTCATCATGGCGGTATCGATCGTAGTTGGAATACTGTGCAAGATGTCGTCGACCGTGCTGCAGACAGAGGGTGGCTACACCACAGCGGCATTCAAGCGTATAGAGATGGCGGAGCACCTCAGATATGTGCCGATGGGATATTTCAATTCCAACAGCATAGGCGAGATCGCATCAGTTACGACAAATACCATGGAGAATCTTGGCGATGTGGCAACCAGAGTTGTCATGCTCACGACCCAGGGACTCCTTGAGACATCCATGATCATACTCATGATCCTGCTCTGCGACTGGAGGATCGCACTGGTATCGCTTGTTGGAGTTGCCATATTCCTTGTGATCAACACGGTGATGCAGAATGCAGGCAAGCAGGCTTCTTCAGCCAAGGTTGACTGTGACACTGAACTCATAAATCAGATCATGGAGTACATACAGGGCATATCAGAGGTCAAGTCCTACAACCTCATCGGCAAGCAGACAAAGAGACTCAATGCGGCAAATGAAGCCTGCGTAAAGGCAAATGTAAAGATGGAGCTCGTCTATGTCCCATATCATTTTCTCCAGAGCGTTGTGACAAAACTCACGGGAGCAGCGATAATAGGACTTTCGGCTTACTTCTATATAAATGGCAGCATGAGCGTTCTGTATGCTGTGGGTATGTCGATCGCGGCATTCCTGCTCTATTCAAGCCTTGAGACCATGGGAACATTCTCATCTCTGATACATGTGGTAAGCGTGTGTGTAGACAAGGCAAATGCAGTGCTCGGACTTGACACAATGGATATAGATGGAAAGGAACTTACCCCTGATAATCACGATATAGAGGTTAAGAATATAGAGTTCTCATACGACAAGAGAAAGATAATAGACGGAATATCACTCTCCATACCAGAGAAGACAACGACGGCGATCGTCGGACCATCTGGCGGTGGAAAGACAACGCTGTGCAATCTGATCGCCAGATTCTGGGATGTGGATTCAGGTGAGATAACCCTGGGAGGAACAAATGTTAAGGATTACAGCATGAACAGTCTCATGAACAACTTTTCATTTGTATTCCAGAATGTATATCTCTTTGCTGATACCATAGAGAACAACATCAAGTTCGGAAGACCGGAGGCAACCCATGAAGAGGTTGTGGAGGCTGCAAAGAAGGCGTGCTGTCATGACTTCATCAGCAAACTTCCGGATGGTTACAACACTGTGATCGGTGAGGGCGGTGCAACCCTCTCAGGTGGAGAGAAGCAGAGAATATCCATAGCCCGTGCCATCATGAAGGATTCACCTATCATCATCCTTGACGAGGCGACTGCAAATGTTGACCCTGAGAACGAGAAGGAGCTCACACTTGCCGTAGATGCACTGACAAAGGAAAAGACGATCATCATGATTGCCCACAGATTAAAGACTGTCAGACATGCGGATCAGATAGTAGTGGTGGATCAGGGAAAAATAGCCCAGAAGGGAACTCACGAGGAGCTCATGAAGCAGGATGGAATCTACAGGAGATTTGTGGATTCGAGAGAGCTGGCGGTGAGCTGGAAGATATAAGTGAAATATATCCTGTGAAACACAGAAGGCAGGTGTCGGATAATCGACACCTGCCTTCTGTGTTGAGTTTTTGATAATGGATATCAGCTTACAGCCTACTCAAAATCGTCCTCATCATAATCGCAGTTACAGCCGCCATCGCTGCAGTTTCCGTTATATGAGCCAAATGTCTGGCTCTTTCTAGGGGAGCAGAGCATTCCGAGCACAAGTCCTGTGAGGAATGTGCAGATAGCGAAAAGCACGGCTTCTCTTGTTGAGTAGTCTTTATCCTTTACAACAACAGTGAATTTGTTCCATCCGTCTTTGATAGTTTTCATTGGTTTCATTGAAATCCCTCCTGATCATATTATATTGATAAATCCCGGATCAGGGAAAATCCCCCATCTGTAATGAATTTCCCTGAACTGTTTATTACATGATACAACAACATCACACATCAGTCCACCCCTGGGCAGGAGACTTAAGAATAAAATGAGATTTGTGGAAGTCGATCATACCCTCATCCTTCATTCTGCCAAGCTCAGTAGACAGGCCGCTTCGGTCCACCGACAGAAAGTCGGCAAGCTGCTGTCTGGAAAATGGTATGTCAAATTCGTTGCCGCCGTGCCTGTGCATCTCGGATGACAGATAGGAGAGCAGTTTGTCTCTCGTTGTTTTCTGGCTCATGTGCTTTGATTTTTCGCCGAGCCTCAGGTTCTTGCCGGCGAGATCGCACAGGAGATTCCTTATCATCTGATTGTGTTTGCCACATGTAACCGGGCAGGTGGTGAGCATCTTCTGGACATTCAGGAACATTACAGAACATGCGGCCTCAGCATATACGCTGACATCGAGTACAGAGCCAGGGGTACAGGCATATGATTCCGCAAATGTGTGTCCGGGCAGGATGGCAGACATGACGCTCTGACCGCCCCAGTAATCTTCCTGGATGACTATTGCCTTGCCAGTTAGCAGCAGGCCGATATATTCAGTGGTGTTTCCAGCCATGAGAATGCATTCGTTTTTTTTATAGTTTTTTGTCAATGCTCCCAGGCAGTCCAGCACGGAGTCTGTGTCCTCGGCGGATATTCCGGAGAAGAGACTTGATTTTAATAATATATCTACATATTTATTCATATGAATACCTCTTATTTTATTGATTGGTGTAAGGTTTTTATATATTTTTATAAGAATAGTATAACATTTTGAATGTTGAAAATTCAACATACACAAATGCTCCATCTGGATATAATGACGATGAAAAACAGGTAAGACTGGCAGAGGAGAAGCGGTAGATAAAAGTCTGGCTTCATATGAACTGCTGATAAATGATTGGAGGAAACATATATGATAAGAAGAGTTATACAGATAGATGAGGACAAGTGTAATGGATGCGGAGCCTGTGCAAATGCGTGCCACGAGGGTGCCATAGGCATGGTAAATGGCAAGGCAAAGCTACTTAGGGACGATTACTGTGACGGGCTTGGAGACTGCCTGCCGTCGTGTCCTACAGGTGCCATAACATTTGTGGAGAGGGAAGCGGCAGCTTACGATGAGGCAGCGGTTATAGCAAACAAACAGGCGAAGCAGGCTGCAGGAAGTGCCGGCGGGAAAAATCCGGTACACTCCGGCTGTCCTGGTTCTATGGCGAGAAGCATATTCAGCAGACCGGCAGCAGCTTCAGGCGGAGAGGCAGATAAAGCGGTACAGGAAGACACTTGCGAGCGCCCAAGCCAGCTCTCACAGTGGCCGGTTCAGATCAAGCTTGCCCCGGTAAATGCGCCATACTTCGATGGTGCAAAGCTGCTTATAGCGGCGGACTGTACGGCTTATGCATATGCCTCGTTCCATGAGAAATTCATAAAGGGACATGTGACATTGATAGGCTGTCCGAAACTTGACAGTGTCGATTATTCAGAGAAACTTACAGAGATTATCAGGCGAAATGACATACAAAGTGTTACAATAGTCCGTATGGAGGTTCCTTGTTGCGGAGGACTGGAGATGGCTGCGAAGAAGGCACTCCAGAACAGCGGCAAGTTTATCCCATGGCAGGTTGCAACAATATCGATAGACGGAAGAATCCTTGATTGAGATAGTGCAAATAAAATACCTTCATATAGATGAAAGGACGATATAATTTACAGAAAAGGGAATAGACAAGTATGACACGGATTACAACTGAGGCAGGTAGCCGGCTTGTAGGCGCACTCATAGGACTTGTGAGAGCTACGGACGGAGCGGTGCATATGACGGATGACACGTACAATATAATAATAGAAGGTTTGCATACTTCCGATATATCGCTCGGCTGCTCTGATGCAGACATAGAGAAAATGATCACAAGGGCGCATGCGGATAAGCATACCATTGTCCCTGACTGCAGTGTGTGTGGTGCACCATGTGGCAGGACTGCAGATTATGACTGGGAGAGCGTGTACAGAGAAGCGCGGACAGAGCACGAGGAAGGTAATAGTGATGGCAATGTCGCAGAGCTTTCTGTCGTATCGGACGTGCGGATAGACATACTTTCCATACTTCAGAAGATCTCCCACAGAGTGATTTCCGGGGAGATCAACGCAGAGGGTGATGTGAACTTCAATGTGTGCAGAGCAGTATTTGCACTGGGAGAGGACTGGAGTGCCGGCGAGCTTGAGAGCGTAGAGCGGGAGCTTGAAGATTTGTCAACCAGCAGGATGTAACAATGGCAGATTAAAAACATAATACTTGGAAATAAAAAGACTGGGCGCATCACAGATGATATAAATGTGGTGCGCTTATTAAAATTAATAAGAAAATACCTTACACTACAGGTATAAAACCATTGCAAATACAAATATTCGGGAGTACAATAGTCGGACGCATCAAAATAAACAATGATAGAAATAATAACTAAAAAAATAAACTTATGTGTGAACAGGTCATCAGACTTGATATTTGCAAATGAATTATGAGGTAATGAAAATGGGAAGTGTTGCTACGGGCTTTGTAAAGAATAATAAAAAGGTGACATGGAAGGAATTTGCCAGAATGCTGGCAGTTCTAGCCATGCCTATTGCGCTGCAAAATCTGCTTGCGACCACTGCCAGTATGGTTGATACGATCATGATAGGAAGTGAGGGGGAGATCGCTGTTGCGGCGGTTGGCGTGTGTGCCCAGATAAGTTCTCTGCTTTTCTCGACTTACTGGGGATTTGTGAGCTGTTCCCTCTTGTTCATGTCACAGTTCTGGGGTGCAAAGGATCCTGAGGGAATGAACAAGGCATTTGGCCTGGCAATCATATGTGCGGGAATTTTCGGAATAGCATTTGCAGTGGTAACTATCGCTGCGCCGGGATGGATCCTGGGCATATATACGGATAAGCAGACCATCATAGAGCTTGCAAAACCGTATATGAGAATAGTTGGTTGGTCGTATCCGCTGCAGGTATTTGCCGCGATCATTACGGCGCTCCTTAAGTCGACGGAGAGGGTGAAGGTGCCGCTGGTGTGCTCCATCATCTCACTTTTGCTCAATTTCTGTATCAACTTTGTGCTGATCTACGGTAGATTTGGCGCTCCAAAGATGGGAGTTGCCGGTGCTGCCATAGGTACACTGGTATCAGGTATCGTGAACATAGCACTGCTTATTCTCTATCTGGCAAAGAGCAGTCATGAGATAAAGTTCAGCGCACGAAAGGCATTTGAGATAGATAAAGGCTTTGTGAAGTCATATGCGTCAAAGGCATTTCCGATCGTGTGCAACGAGATACTCTATGGTGTGGGACAGATGATAATTAATGTTGTCATGGGACATCAGAGTGACTCCGCCATAGCAGCCATGGCAGCGTTCCGTGTGTGCGAGGGATTTGTGTATGCATTCTTCGGCGGCCTTGCAAATGCATCCAGTGTTGCCGTGGGAAATGAAGTCGGCGCGGGCAATCTGGACAGGGGACTCTCATATGCGAAGAGAGCTGCACTTGTGTGTCCTGCCATCACATTTTCCATTGTGCTCATCATGACATTGCTGCACAATCCACTGTTTGGATTATTCGGACTTGGAGCAGAGGCGATGATGTACACGAAGTATATGCTTATCATATACCTGTTCTTCGGAGCAGTCAGAACATGCTGCTATATACAGAACGAGTGCTTCCGTGCAGGCGGCGAGGCTATCGTCGGCACAGTTATGGAGATCGGTGGACTGATGCTGTTCTCCGTGCCTGCCACATGGATAGCCGGAATGGTGTTGAAACTTCCATTTCTTGTCGTGTTCTCATTCGTTTACACAGATGAACTTTTGCGATTTGTCATACTCACGCCGTATCTCCTTAAGGGAAGATGGATCAAGCCTATGACGGGCCCGGGCAGAGCAGCACTTGACGATTTCAGAGGCAGGATGAAGAGGAAGCGGAGAACAGAATGATAACCGGATTGACACCATAGATTATAATAAGTGTAGCAGTTACAGCGGTCATTGCTGTAGTTGGCAGTATAGAATTTAAGTATAGAAAGAAGTTTCAAATCAAATATGGCAGAAGTAAATAACTTAGAAACGGACATGGGCAGTCAGCAGACTGCTGAACTGGACAGAGAGAATAAAAAAGAAGAGAAAAAAGAGGCAAAAATAGCAAGAAAGCTGCATTACAGGGAACTCAATGAGCCGCCAAAGCTTACGGTGCTTGAGGAGGTAGGAAATGCAGTTACCCATGGAATAGGGGCCGGGCTTGCCATAGCGGGCTTCGTCCTCCTGCTTCTGAAGTCAGACACAGGACTTAAGGTGATGGCGTCATGCTTCTATGGGATATCACTTATTCTCATGTTCCTCATGAGCTGCCTGTATCACTCATACAAATCAGGACTTGCGGTGAAACGGCTTTGGAGAAGATTTGACTACTCATCCATATATCTGCTGATAGGCGGAACATTTGCACCTCTGTATCTTGTGTACTGGGGAAATGTACTTGGAATAGTGCTGTTCTGTGTGCAGTGGGCACTCATCATAGCGGGAATCACCATCATATGTGTATTCGGACCGGGCAGATTCAGACCGATACATTATACGTTGTACTTCGTCATCGGATGGAGCGCCATCATGTTCATTCCGGGCTGGTTCAGAAATGACAAGCCGCTCCTGGGCTGGATCGTGGGCGGCGGTGTTGTGTATACGCTTGGTATGATACCATTTGTGAAGGACACCAAGGGGGCGCACTTCATCTGGCATATATTTGTGATGCTGGGGGCGGCGCTGCATTGGTTTGGGATGTACCTGTTTGTGTATTAACATACAGACGAAAAAATGCTCTCCAGACATAATAATCCGTGTGCCTGTATTCTGAATCACGCTAATCTTCCTTCACTTCAGCTTGCTTATATTTGCACTGCGCTCTGCGCACGATAAGGGCGTTTGTGCGCGCCGCTCCGGCAATAAGCGCTGAAGTTCAGTCGATTACGCTAACGATTCAGAATACAGGCATACGGCTTATTATAATGTCTGGAGAGCATTTTTTCTGTTATTGGCAAAGTATATTGTATGCGTAATAATATTTGCCTGGTCAGTCGAAGCAGGGCAATACTGAAAACGGCTGACAACGATTGAACAGATTGCTTTGTTTCTGTTTGCGTTCAGTAGTTTATTTTGGTTTGTTGATCTGGCGGATTACTCGGCAGGGGTTGCCTACGGCTACACAGTTGGCTGGGATGTCTTTGGTTACGACGCTTCCGGCGCCGATGACGGAGCCGTCGCCTATGGTGACGCCGGGGAGGATGATCGCTCCGCCGCCTATCCAGCAGCCGTTTCCGATCTTCACCGGGAGGGCGTAGGTGCGGCAGTCGTACCAATCTCCTGCCATGCATTTTTCTAATTCGTTCATGGATGTTACCTCGTCATCAAAACTTTATGATCTGATTTTAAATAATATATCTTCAATCTTCAAGACGTTGAGTGTTGGTCTGTTTATATTACGATTTTTATTTAAGTCAATTTTATTCAAACCAATTTTATTCAAATCATTTTGAATAAAGACATTTGCAGTTGATTACCGCTTTAAAGAATGGTATCTTGTCTCTGAGAGAATATCAGCGCCGGACGTGGCATTAGGAACTACCGGTATGTTGATATCACAGAACTTCGGAGGACATACATTTGGCAAATTACAGATTCACATTCAGCTATGATGGCACACGCTATCACGGCTGGGAGAGCAAGACAAATGCGGATACAGTGGAGGGGCGCATAGAGGCGGTCCTCACCAGGATGGTCGATGCAAAGGTCGATATACATGGTGCCGGCAGGACAGATGCGGGGGTTCATGCCAGAGCTATGGTGGCGAGCGGGAGGCTTGAGACAGATAAGACTCCTGATGAGATAAAGGATTATCTGAACAGGTATCTGCCTGCGGACATTTGTGCACTTGACGTGGCGACTGCGGGAGACAGATTCCACGCAAGGCTGAATGCCACGGGAAAAGTATACGAGTACACGCTGTATGTGGGTGCTGAGAAGCCTGTATTTGACAGAAACTATGTGTGGTGTGTGTCCCAGGGAACCGGACTCGATGTGGAAGCTATGAAGCGTGCGGCATCATATCTGGTGGGAAAACAGGACTTCAAGTCATTTTGTGGCAACAATAAGATGAAGAAGTCCACGGTCAGGACCATATACGATGTGGATATAGTGAAGGAGGGAGACTATATCCGTATGAGGTTCCATGGGAATGGATTTCTGCAGAACATGGTGAGGATACTGACAGGAACACTGGTCGAGGTTGGACATGGGAATATGAGTGCGGAGCATATTCCTGAGATAATCGCCGGGCTGGACAGACAGCTTGCGGGACCTACAGCGCCGCCACATGGGCTGTGTCTGATGAAGGTGGAATACAACTAGGTTTAAATTAAGGAAATGGGGTTAAACAGATGATAAAGAAGCTTGGAACAAAGTACAGGATAAAATGCGTTATTGGAACAGTGATATTTGCTGCGATCGGAATAGCCGGTGTAGTTGTGGCGATGGGAGCGGATGATGGATCGATATGGATAGGGCTTGGCTCAGCTATGTTCCTCGCATTTGCGGCATGGTTTGTATCTCTGGCCATCAGGCAGAGCAACATAAGAGACGTGTTGGATTATTGTAAGAAGAAGCCGAATCCTGAGTATGAGATGGAGAGGATAGAGCAGTTCTACAGATCAGGTGCAGCGGTTAATGGACTCAGACTGAATAATGAATTCTTCATGTATATAAAGGGAGACACAGTCAACTTTGCAGAGACGAGAGAGCTCATGTGGGTGTATAAGATCATAACCCAGAACAGAGTATACGGAATCAAGGCGGGCAAATCTTATCAGATTGAAGTGAGACTGAATGATGGCAGTGGCATGGCGCTTCCGATGAGGAAGGAGAAGGACTGCGATGACACCATTGCATACATAGAAAGTGTGGTTCCATACATAATAATAGGATACAACGATGAGATAAATAAGATATATAACCACAATCAGAAGGAGCTTGAGAGGATAGTGGACGAGAGAAGACACCAGTATTTCCAGCAAGTTCCGATGAGATAGATATTGACATGCGGTATATCTGTATAAAAAGGATGGTGGCATATGGGTATGGCAGATATTGACAGGCACAGCGGGCCGCAGAAGCTGTTGGACATGCCTCAGGGAAAGCCGGAGGATGTGAAAATGCTCGGTCTGTTCATGGATGTCGGAGCCATGATGATACGGAATGGCTCAGAGGTGAAGAGAGTGGAGGATACGCTCAGACGAATGGGCGCTGCTTATGGAGCGGAGCGGATGGATGTATTTGCCATCACATCTACGTTGGTATGTACCATGAATATGCCGGATGGAACTGTGTGCTCCATGACCAGAGGAACAAGAGACGGAACAAAGACGGACTTCTGGAAGCTTGAGAGGATAAATGCACTGAGCAGAGAGTATTGTAGAGAACCATTTGACATTGATGAATTGAAGGCGCGTATTGAGGAGATAGAGCATGCGGCGGCACCGGGACTTCGAGTGTGCGTTGGAAGCGTGCTGGCGGCGGGAACGCTGGCGGTATTCTTCGGCGGAAGTATACTTGATGGCGTGGTCGCTGCGGTATTTGCCGTGGGTATATGGCTGATGCAGGTGTATTTCGCCCCGATATGTACCAACAACATACTGTTTAATTTCCTGTGTTCATTTGTCACAGGAGTGCTGATCGGACTGGCGGGGCGTGTGCTCCCTATACATGAGGACAAGGTTATGATAGGTGATATCATGCTGCTGATCCCGGGACTTGCGCTGACAAATGCGGTGAAGGATATGTTTGTCGGTGACACGATAACGGGAAGCCTGAGGCTGGTCGAGTCGGTGCTGTGGGCGGCAGGGATCGCCTGTGGATTTGCGCTGGCTGTACTGATCTGTAGATAACGATAGGAGGAATGACGGATGGCTGTACAGATAATCACGGCGCTTCTGGGATCGCTCGGCTTTGCCCTGATGTTCAATCTTGGCAGGCGGAATGTGATACCTGCGGCGGTAAATGGAATGTGCACATGGATAGTGTATATCCTTGTCAGAAACATTATAGATGACGTATTTATTCCTTCACTTGCGGCAAGTCTGTGGGCTGCCATATATGCTGAGATAGCGGCAAGGATCATGAAAGCACCGGCAAATCAGTATCTCATAGTCGGACTTATCCCGCTTCTGCCGGGAGCTCCGCTCTATTATACGCTGAGTGCGGCATTTGATTCAGACTGGAAGGCCGCAAGCGAATATGGCAATTCCACGATGTTGTTCGTGCTAGGGATTGCGGTGGGGATAAGCGCGGTCTGTGGATGCGATGATATAATAAAGAGGCTTAAGAACAAGAAGACTGAAGGCTTGAGTAAACACATATAAGGTGTTATGATACAGGTTAAGTGTTATATTAAGGAGATCGAGGGCTATGTTTGAGAAGTATGGAAAAAAGCTGTTTATATTGCTTGGATGTGATGTAGTATATTTTATTTTGTGGGTTATCCCGGCCATAAGGATTCCTGCTTCATCTGCGATTTTTACCGGACTTGGGCTTATGACCATGACGGCACTCAGCTTTGTTGAGGTTGAGGATGATACATTTGACAGGGTGACAGGTGATGAGAAATGGTTTAAGATAGCCTTTCTGGTGGGAGCGGCACTCACGCTTGTGGGAATCATACTCCTGCTGATGTTCTTTAAATTCTAATATAATTTAGATTACAGATCCCGTCCGTATGATTCGGTACATCATACGGACGGGATTTTTTCGTCTTAAGAATATCTTAAAGTTCCCGGCAATTGTTTCTTAATGTACACCCATTTTACAATACATCATGAGCAGAGACATTTCTGAAGTTTAATGTGAAGGGAGGCAGAAAATGTCAGGGAATTCGTGGCGGAAAACTGTGCTGGTCATGGCCGGGCTTGCCGTATGTGGCATGTGTGGCTGTGAGAACAGACCCAGCGGTGACGAGGAGAGGACAGATTATATATATGGTGATTCCATCGAGGAGGATCATGGCGGAGGCCCACTAGGTATAAGACTTGGCGTTCCTGATAGCTGTGATCTCACATTTTACACCGGTCATTCAAAGCTTTCGGAGATAAGTCTTGTGGATTATGACATACAGGTTGCAAATGTGGACAGGGCGTATACTGTAAGCTTTGACAGGATGAGGATGGATACGTCGAGGATACAGGACATGGTGGAGAGTGTATTTGACAAAGACCAGGGAATATATTGCCGAGATGACGGCGACGAGAATATGACGAAGGAGGAGATACAGAAGGAAATAGACCTCATAGAGGTGTACAGGCAGCAGGCGCTGGAAGAAGGGCAGCAAGATGTTGCGGAGATATATGAGAGTGACATAGCAGAGACGAAGAAGCGGATGAAGGAAGCACCCGATTCGTATACACCGGTCAGAGAATATACGACAAATAAGATATACATAGGTCAGCATGACGGAGAACAGTATAGCCTGTGGATATCCGGGGATGACACAGCAAATACCTCTGGCAGGGTAAGCATAGTATATGAGCCGGCGGGTGATCAGGAACAGAAATATCTTGCAGATGTGGAAGATGCAGTGATGACGGAGACCGCCGGGGAAAACTATTTCGGCGGCGATGTCGATGACCAGGAAAATAAATGTGGGATAGATGAAAATACAGCAGAGCATGAAGCACAGGCATTTCTGGACAGAATGGGGATATCGGGAATGGCGAAATGCGGAAGTCAGGCCGTGGTGAGGTCATGGCTGGACGGTGGATTCGACATTATCAAGGCTGAAAAGAATGGGTACATGTTCGAATTTGGAATAAAGATCGGCGGAGTGGGTGTTGCTTACATAGATCCTACAGGCGTCGATAACCTGAAAAATGAAAATGGCTACGTCATGTACGAGGGTGACAGGATATCCGTATGTGTGGATGACAGTGGAGTGTTCAGCGTGAGAGCAACCTTAAGTACGGATACGGATTCATTTGTCAGGGAAAATGTAAATCTTCTAAGCTGGGAAGATATGGTGAATAAGGCTGACGAGAGCATAGCGGAATATTATGAGAAGTATCCCACGGCTTATTCAGATGTGCGGTTTAACAATGTGGAATTTATGTATGTTCCCTGTATACAGGATGGAGAAAATCTTGTGTACATACCGGCCTGGGTACTGACACAGTCTGAAAATAATGACATTTCAGGGGAACGGGGCGCATACGATAATATAGTGCAGCTTGTGTACATAAGCGCAGTGGATGGAAGCTGTGTAGACATAATTGAGACCGCAAAAGGTCTTGAGACATGGTACGGGACAGACCCGGAGACTGGGGCAGGAACAAAAATTATATCAAAATAAATGTGCTGATATGGTCAGGTGAAATGTCTTATATATGAATATTTGCAAAATGACAAGGAGGAAAATAATTATGGGAAAGAGAGCGACAAGAATAGCGGCATGTGTGCTGGCAGGAGTGATGGCGATGCAGATGACAGGATGTGGAAATAAAAAGGTTGATTATACACTGGATGGAGAGTCGGGTTCGGCAAGTGGATACAGTGATGATGGCAGTAACGATGCGGGTGGCAGCCTTGCAAAGAGTCTGGGAATCCCGGAGAAGTGTGATGAGACATTTGATGTGGGCAATTCGGGCTTGTCAGAGATAAGCTGTTCTGGTTCGATAGATATTCCTGATACGGATTCAATGAAGAGGGTATATTACAGCACTATGAAGCTTGATGCTGCACAGATACAGAGCATTGTCGAGGGACTCCTGGACAAGTCCCAGGGCATATATATCCGCAAGGATGGAGTGCAGACCAAGGATGAGCTGAAGAGTATGATAGAGAGTACGGAGAAGTTCAAGAAGGAGTCTCAGAGTCAGGGGGATGATTCGGCGGATGCCTGGTATGATACCCAGATAGAGACGTACAAGAAGCAGATGGCAGATGCACCGGATTCACTTCCTTTGCTGGAGAATTATGACGACCCGTATTCATCATATACAGGCAAATATGGAGACAAGGAATATACGGTGAGTATATCACAGTATGGCGGTGAGGATGACAATACAGACGCCGGTGTGTATATATCATTTTACAGGACCCAGGAGGAGGAAAACGAACTGCTGGATGGAGTGAGTGGTGCAACAAACACCTATGTGACGGGCATCAGCAATGCCACTGACATAGATCTGACAAATGTCACAAATGAGAGTAAGCTCACGGAGAACGATGCCATATCCCAGGCGATGAATTTCCTCTCAAAGATGGGGATAGACGGTATGGAGAGTACAAAGACAGAGCCACTTGCCAGAATATGGTCGGATGACAATGGCGAGGTAAAGCAGACCAAGGTGAGTGGATACTCAGTAACGCTCAGCAGGTCTATATACGGAGCAAAGGAGAGAGAGGGTGAATTATATAACGTTGACAGTCTCCAGACACAGAATGGCTATATGTATGAGCCTGGTGACAGTGTAACATTAAATATTGATGATGATGGAGTCGTA
Organism: Bifidobacterium catenulatum; assembly: GCA_963600665.1. Taxonomy (GTDB): domain Bacteria; phylum Bacillota; class Clostridia; order Lachnospirales; family Lachnospiraceae; genus Coprococcus. The sequence continues at coordinate 16,453 of CAVCCL010000142.1, forward strand.
GATATGTTTGCCCAGCTTTACACAGATCCATCATCGCTTCAGGCGGAGGATGTGGAGCTCATGAGCTGGAAGGACATGATCGCAAAGGCAAATGAGGGCATTGCAGCATATTACGAGAAATACCAGACCAGATACGGCAAGGTACAGTTCAACAACGTGGCACTCAGATACATGGCTACGGCAGATGACGATGGAAAGCTCTGCTACATTCCTGCATGGATATTTACACAGAGCGAGGAGCTCCGAGGACAGGACACGGTAGGGGAGATATCCCAGATCGTATGTATAAATGCAATTGACGGAAGCTGCATTGACATAGTGGAGAATGCCAAGAAGATGAATCTGTGGGAGACGTATTAAACGGATTATTACATCTAAATCTATCAAAAATTACATTTGCATTAATTATCACAAATTAGGGTATATAATATGCTTGGATGTCAGCTTGTGTAATTTATGTGCAGATGATATTATGAATGATAGGAGAAGTTGTGAGATTTGTTTATAATACATTTATTTTGGATAGGGCGGAATATGCAAAAATCTGCAGAGAAATAAATACGAATTATAGTAAATACGAGGGAAAAACATACGCGGTACATATTTCGTATGGAATAGATAATAAACCATATTGGTATTATTTTGAGAATCATGGATATGATAACTATAATATATATATGAGAATAGAAATGTAAGGAGGCATAGTTATGGAAGAATTAAGAAAACTGCTCAACAATATAGATGATTCTTATTTTGAGTTTGTCTCGGCTATGGAGCATTATGCTCAGAAGAATGCAGCAAGATTAGAAATGCTCACTGCTTATATTAAAAGAAATCCATGCGTAAAATCTGCTGATGTTATAAAGTTTGTTTCGGATCAGCCGGATTTTGCAGATGATGCCGCTTACATGAGGGTATGCTAGATATTGTAGTTATAAGAAAGTAATAAAAATACAGACAGTCGATTGTTTTTGAGGTCACCTCATTCACAATTGTGCTGTCTGTATTTTTATTTGAAAGTATCAGTTTTTAGCGGACTGACTTTACAGGTGAAGAACTCGGTCCTTGATCTCCTGTGTACGTCCCTGATTCCAGAACTGGGTTCCGATATAACCGCAGGTACGCCTTGCAACGAAGAGGGTGTTCTGGTCGCGGTTGCCGCAGTTAGGGCACTCCCACACCAGCTTGCCATAATCGTCTGTCACGATCTTGATCTCACCGTCATAACCGCATTGCTCACAGTAGTCGCTCTTGGTGTTCAGCTCTGCATAGAGAATGTTGTCGTATATGAACTTCATGACTTCAAGGACTGCGTCTATGTTGTTCTGGAGGTTCGGAACCTCAACGTAGCTGATGGCGCCGCCCGGTGACAGTTTCTGGAATTCTGACTCAAACTTCAGCTTGCTGAAAGCATCTATGTGCTCGGTTACATGTACGTGATAGCTGTTGGTTATGTAATTCTTGTCTGTTACGCCCGGGATGATTCCGAAACGCTTCTGCAGATTCTTGGCAAATTTATAAGTAGTGGACTCCATAGGGGTTCCGTATACGGAATAGCTGATATTCTCGGCTGCCTTCCACTCAGCACATTTGTCGTTGAGCTTCTGCATAACAGCAAGGGCGAATTTCTTGCCCTCCTCGGATGTATGTGTCTTGCCTATCATGCGGACACACATCTCGCAGAGACCTGCATAGCCCAGAGAGATGGTTGAGTAGCCGCCGAAGAGCAGTTTGTCGATCTTCTCACCCTTCTTAAGTCTTGCCAGTGCGCCGTGCTGCCACAGTATAGGGGCAACATCAGATATGGTGCCGAGAAGTCTCTCATGTCTGCAGCGAAGAGCCTTATGACACAGCTCCAGACGTTCCTCAAGTATCTCCCAGAATTTGTCCATATCTCCATCAGATGAGCATGCCACATCCACAAGGTTGATGGTGACAACACCCTGGTTGAAACGGCCGTAGTATTTGCGTGAGCCGTCAGGATTCCTGATGCCGTCCTCCTTTGTAGGGAAGGATCTGCAGCCCATGCACGGATATACATCGCCGTCCTTCATCTCTCTCATGACCTTTGCGGAGATATAGTCAGGAACCATACGCTTTGCGGTGCATTTGGCGGCGAGCTCGGTCAGATACCAGTATTTGGAATCTGTGGTGATGTTGTCCTCGTCCAGAACATATATGAGCTTAGGAAATGCAGGGGTGATCCAGATTCCCTTCTCGTTCTTAACTCCTTTGATCCTCTGATTCAGGACCTCCTCTATGATGAGTGCCAGGTCATCCCTTGTCTGTCCCTCAGGAACCTCATCCAGATACATGAACATGGTGACAAATGGTGCCTGTCCGTTACATGTCATCAGGGTGATGAGCTGGTACTGTATAGTCTGTATTCCACTCTTGACTTCGTTGAGAAGTCTCTTCTCTGTTATCTTATCTATAATGGCATCGTCAAGTGGTTCGCCACAGTCCTTGCGCTCCTCGATGACCTGTGCACGGAGCTTCTTCCTGCTCACATTCACAAATGGTGCCAAGTGGGACAGGGTAAATGTCTGTCCGCCGTACTGGTTGCTGGCAACCTGTGCCACGATCTGAGTGGTGACGTTGCATGCTGTGAAGAAGCTGTGTGGCTTCTCGATCATGGTCTCGCTGATCACAGTTCCGTTCTGCAGCATATCTTCAAGGTTGATGAGGTCGCAGTTGTGCTCCTTCTGTGCATAATAGTCTGAATCATGGAAATGTATGATTCCGGCCTCATGTGCCTCAACTATATCCTCCGGCAGAAGCATTCTCTTGGTCAGATCCTTGGACACCTCACCGGCCATGTAGTCACGCTGGGTCGAGTTGATCACCGGATTCTTGTTGGAATTCTCCTGATTGACTTCCTCGTTCATATGGTCTATGAGTGCAAGGATTCCGTTGTCCGTGGTGTTGGACTTACGTGCAAGCTCTCTCTTATAACGGTAACGCACATATTTCTGTGCGACCTCATATCCGCGCATCTCCATGATACCGGTCTCGACCATATCCTGAATGTCTTCCACGTGAACCGCGTGGGACATTGACTCTATCTGCTTTTCCAGGTTGTCCGCGATGGCGTGAACCTGATATTCGTTGAGCTGGTGGAGTTTGTCAACCTCATTGTTGGCAGCCTTGATGGCATTCTCGATCTTTGACAGGTCAAATGTCACCTCTTCTCCATTCCTTTTGATTACATGTACGTGTGTTTTAGCTTCCTCTGACACAGCAATAGCCTCCCTCTTCCAATTCAATGGTAAATTTAATCGTAATATTCCAATCATTCAAATTAACTGAAATCAGGCCAATCAGGTCTGGTTTGACGTAATATAGTAGATGCGGCTGCCCGTGCCGCATGGAATTATTTATAAAGAAAAATATGTAATAATTATTGTAAACACAATATATTTGGTGGAAATAATGTGAAGCACCCACTAGATATTGTGCTCTGTTATTATAGTCATCACAAATGATATTGTAAAGATGAAAAATGTGCTTTTACACAATAAAAATCCCGTGAGGCGCATAAACCTTGACAAATTTTGAGAAAAAATTTTTGAGGGCTGCCAAAGCCTTGACAAGCAACCATAAAAAGTGATACACACTTATATGAATACAATTTCTAACAGGTATTAATACAAATATCAAGGAGATAAAAAAATGCAGGAATTAAAGCCAATCAAAGAAGGTAAGGTACGTGAGATTTATGACAATGGAGACAGCCTGATCATGGTAGCTACAGATCGTATAAGCTGCTTCGACGTCATTCTCGACAATGTAATTTCCAAGAAGGGAACAGTTCTGACACAGATGTCAAAGTTCTGGTTTGACATGACACAGGACATTCTTCCTAACCACATGATCTCAGTTGATGTAAAAGATATGCCTGAGTTCTTCCAGCAGGAGAAGTTCGACGGCAACAGCATGATGTGCAGAAAGCTTGAGATGCTTCCAATCGAGTGTATCGTTCGTGGATACATCACAGGAAGCGGCTGGGCAAGTTACAAGGAGAATGGCACAGTATGTGAAATCAAGCTCCCAGAGGGATTAAAGGAGTCTGATAAGCTTCCTGAGCCTATCTACACACCATCAACAAAGGCCGAGATTGGCGATCACGATGAGAATATATCATATGAGCAGAGCATTGCTCACCTTGAGAAGTACTTCCCTGGCAAGGGCGAGGAGTACGCTGCAAAGCTCAAGGAGTACACCATCACACTTTACAAGAAGTGTGCAGAGTACGCACTTACAAGAGGTATCATCATAGCAGATACAAAGTTTGAGTTTGGTCTTGATGAGAACGGCAACATCGTTCTCGGTGATGAAATGCTCACACCAGACAGCTCAAGATTCTGGCCTGCAGATGTATATGAGCCAGGTCATGGCCAGCCATCATTTGACAAGCAGTTCGCACGTGACTGGCTGAAGGCTAACCCAGACAAGGGCTGGAAGCTTCCAGAGGATGTCGCTCAGAAGACCATCGACATCTACCTTGAGGGATATGAGAAGCTTACAGGTAAGCCACTTGGAAAGTAATTAGAATACCCAATTATATGAATTATCAGGAGAAACAGTGTTGAAGCTGTTTCTCCTTTTTTTATATTATGGGGACGGAGCACTCCGTCCCCCAATTGCCGTTTTTTCCTGGCTTTTTTGAGAATCCCCCCTAAAGGGGTCAGGACCTCCGTCCCCATACAGTCAGTTTTTGCAGACCATATCTACAAATCTTGCCGCCGCTGGGGTGAGATTGTCAAATGAATTAGATACTATACCCACTTCAGTCTGTATAGGAGGTGTGGTGGGGTACACATAGAGATCGTTTGCATATGTCGACAGGACGAATTCTGAGATAATACCTACGCCGTTTCCGTATTTTACAAGATTTATCACACTCTCAGGATTCTCCACAGTGAGACAGTGGGAGAAGTCAGGGTGCAGATCCGGTGAGAGATTGTCAAGGGTCGTTTCCTTGCTCCTGTGACAGAATATCAGGTCGTTATCGGGTTTACTGAGATCAACGGATTCTGGTGACAGTGGCTTATTACTTATTGCAACCATGTGATCGGCAAACAGGATTTTATGTTCCAGAGTGTCAAATGGTGAAAATACAAATCCTATATCTATAGCGTTCTGGGCGGTCATATTCCTGATCTCAGCGGAGCTGCCTTCAATCAGTTCAATGTCTATGGATGGGTAAGCAGATTTGAAATCAGGCAGAACTCTGGCGAGCAGACACGATACCAGAACTGGTACAGCCCCAATCCGTATTTTACCGTGTATGAGATGATTGTGTTCGTATGCAAGCTGTCTGATGTGATTGTCTGCATCAGCAATCCTGTAAGCCTGTGACAGCACAGCTTGGCCTATGTCCGTCAGGGATAGGCCGCTTCTTTTGTCCCTTATAAATAATTTTACTTCCAGTTCGTTTTCAAGATTTTTGACAGCCTTGCTCACGGCGGGCTGTGATATGTACAAGTCATTTGCAGCCTCCACGAAGCTGAGTTTTTCTGCGACCTTTATGAAAATTCTAAGATTATTGTCAATCATAACTAATTGGTTATAACCTCCTGAATAAAAATGTATTTGAGTTATATTATCCTGCAAATTATATTTTACTAGGAAGAAAAAATCAACAGGAGGTTATTAAAATGAAGGAAAAAAGACTTAGCAGATCGCTGCTCATGATAATGGCAGTTACCAGCGGGATAATGGTTGCAAATATATATTATATCCAGCCCCTGCTTGGAGAGATTTCAGAGTATTTCGGTGTATCTCAGGGAAAAGCGGGGATCATGGCGACTCTGACGCAGATAGGGTATGCGTGCGGATTGTTCTTCATACTGCCATTTGCAGATATAAGTAACAGGAAAAAACTGGTGATGTGCATGATGATCGGATCACTCTGCTCACTTATAGTGTTTGTATTGTCGCATTCGTATATTCTGTGTGCGGTCACAAGCGTTGCCATAGGAATGACATCCATAGTCCCACAGCTCATGATACCATTTGGCGCAGAGCTGTCCTCGGAAGATGAGCGGGGCAAAAATATAGGAACGATAATGAGCGGACTTCTTATAGGAATGCTGTGTTCGAGGGTACTCAGCGGATTTCTTGGCAAAGCCGTGGGATGGAAAACAGTATACATAGCCGCAATGGGTCTTGTTCTGGTGCTTGGGATAGTCCTGTATATCAAGCTTCCAGACATAGAGAATTCATCGGATATGAGGTACATAGATTCCCTCAGATCTTTATTTAGAATGCCGGGGAAATATCCTGTGCTGGCTCACAGTGCTGTAAACGGTGCGATCATATTTGCGATATTCAGTGCATTTTGGACTGTGCTCTCATTTCATATAGATGCTGAATGGGGATATGGTTCGGATGTGGCAGGAATGTTCGGTATACTTGGAATCTCCGGTGCGGTCATGGCTCCCGTTGCCGGCAAAATGTCCGACAAAAAGGGTTCAGCATTTACGGTGACATTCCATCTGGTTATAATTGCTGTCACATTAGTGGTATTTATCGTGGCGGGAAAGACTCTGCCGGGATTGATAGTTGGAACAATACTACTTGACTACGGTGTACAGTGCTGTAATGTGGCAAATCAATCCAGAATACAGGCGCTGAGCAATGAGGAGAGGAATCGTATAACATCGGTTTACATGGTGTCATTTTTCCTTGGCGGAGCCGCCGGTTCAGCATTTGGCACAAGTATATATGAGAGAACCGGATGGTATGGATTTACGGCTATGGCATCAATACTCATCCTGGCAGCCCTGGCATTTAACATTTTTCAAAATAAAAGAGCTGTAAGTGTAAAAAGTTGTTGATATTTTCTTATCAATAATATATAATCCTTATTAAGAACTAATCCCAATAAGAAGGATATGAACAATAAGGAGGACAATATTATGTCAGCAAATAAATACGCAGGAACACAGACAGAGAAGAATCTTCAGGAGGCATTTGCAGGGGAGTCACAGGCGAGGAACAAGTACACATACTTTGCGTCTGTTGCCAAGAAGGAAGGCTATGAGCAGATGTCAGCACTGTTTTTAAAGACCGCGGACAATGAGAAGGAGCATGCAAAGATGTGGTTCAAGGAGCTTGCCGGAATCGGAGATACCAAGGCAAACCTTGCTGCTGCAGCCGAGGGTGAGAACTATGAGTGGACTGACATGTACGAGGGATTTGCCAAGACAGCAGAGGAAGAGGGATTCCCGGAGCTTGCAGCCAAGTTCAGAGCAGTTGGCGCCATTGAGAAGATGCATGAGGAGAGATACAGAGCACTTCTGAAGAATATCGAGACCGCACAGGTATTTGAGAAGAGCGAGGTCAAGGTATGGGAGTGCCGTAACTGCGGACATGTTGTTGTCGGAACCAAGGCACCGGATGTGTGTCCTGTATGCAACCATCCACAGAGCTACTTCGAGGTGCGTGAGGAGAACTACTAAGAGGAGATTAGTCAATAGGAGCGTTATCAAGAAGGAAATGTCATTGACTATATATTGGTGAAATCCTGGTTTGTCAGAGGATGGTCGGATCACCGGCACAGGAATGCCATTAACTGTATATTGGTGAAATCCCTGGAAAGGATATGGGTTCTTCTTGGGAGGTTCGGCAAGTCAGCTTATCTGATAGAGTTGATGAGATAGAATCATATGGATATGTAAAATTTGAAACAATTAATTAAGACAGTATCTATATAGTAGATGTTATGTTCAGGGCGTTAGCCGGGAACGCTACTATATGGATACTGTTTTTATTTCCTTAAATGAAGAAATTTTGAGACTCTGTGAGGCTTTATGTGATTGTATAAACACCCTCAGGGGCAATGTGAGAATTGTGTGTACACATTACTCTAAGACAATGATGTAGCAAGCAATATGTTCCCTTTGTCGATGAAGGGCCAGGGAAATAATAAGACCAGCCTCGATCATCTGTTTGTCGGTTTTCGCTAAATAGGGTTATCAAGCCTGTTTAGATACAATTTTGTGTACTTTTTTATACAAAAAGCGGGAAAAGATACAGGAATCAGGAAACTTGTATCTTTTTGAGATTTTGGAGCAAAAAAGCGATAAATTTGTGTCACAAAATCAAGATTATCCTTGAAAATAGAAAAACGCCAAGTTATCTGACACCCGGCGGATAAGCCATCGAACCAGAAAATGACCGAAAATAGAGACTCATCAAGTCATCAGAACACCCGGCGGACAAGCCCTGAACTGGAAAATGACCGAAAATAGAGACTCATAAAGTCGTCAGAACACTCATCGGACAAGCCACCGAATCAGACATTGACGAAAAATAGAAACTTATCAAGTTGTGAACTTCGTTGAAATAAATGTCTCTGGGTGGTAAAGTGTAAATGTTATGAAAAGGCAAAATCAAATGTGATTTTACAAGGAGGTAACAATGAAGAATATGCTGCGTGTGGCGGCCGTTACACCGAAGGTTCACATCGGAAGTGTCAGCGGTAATGTCAGAGAGATAATGGATATATATGAAGAGTACAAGGATGCCGCGGATGTCATAGTGACGCCGGAGCTGTCCATCACGGGATATACCTGTGCGGATCTGTTCGAGAACAGGAAGCTCATAGACGGTGCGAGGAGAGGACTTCTCCAGCTTGCCATGGCTACATGTACCGGTCAGTCGGCACTTGTGGTCGGTCTGCCATTTGAAGTGGATGGGGAGCTGTTCAACTGTGCGGCATTCCTGCAGGGCGGAAGAGTCATGTCCATCGTGCCGAAGACCTATCTTCCAAACTACGGCGAGTTCTATGAGAAGAGATGGTTCTCTGCCAGAAAGTATGATGCTGTGATGGTCAATCTCATGGACCCGGAAGATGACGGAGATGATCTGGAATATAATGCTGGTTCAAAGAATTCCAGGGACAGGGCTGTTGGCAGTGAGGTGCTGTTTGGCAACAATGTGATGATAGAGATGGGTAGCGGAGACCAGAGGGTCAAGCTTGGCATAGAGATATGTGAAGATGCCTGGACTCCTGTTTCACCGGGAAGACTTCTTGCCATGGCGGGAGCTGAGGTCATACTCAATCTTTCCGCATCCAATGAAGTCATAGGAAAGGCTGCATACAGGCACAAGCTGATAGGAAGCGTGTCGTCAGACTGCCTGTGCGGATACGTGTACGTGTCGGCTGGAATGTATGAGTCCACATCGGATCTGGTATTTTCAGGTCACAATCTGATGTATGAAAATGGCAAGCTCCTCGGCGAGGTAAAGCCATTTGAGGATGGAGTCCTGATCAGGGACATAAGCCTAACCAAGATCAGGCACGACAGAATAGCAAACAAATCATTTGCCGACTGCAAGCGCGACTTTGCATTCAGAAAGTACGAGACTGTGGTGTGTGATACTCCACTCATGGACAAGGGAAATGTGCTCATGAAGGTGAAGATGACACCATTTGTCCCATCTGGCAATAAGCTTGAGAGATGTATGGCTATATTCAAGATGCAGGTTGCCGGACTTCAGAGGAGGATAGAGGCTACCCATTGCAAATGTGTGGTCGTGGGAGTGTCAGGCGGACTTGATTCCACGCTTGCCCTGCTGGTTTCAGCCCAGGCGGTGAAGAATGCAGGACTTCCATCTACGACGGTCGTGGGAATCACCATGCCGGGATTTGGAACGACAAGCAGGACAAAGAACAACTCCACAGAGCTCATGAGGCTTCTCGGCTGCGACAGCAGAGAGATAAGCATAGCTGCATCGGTGAGACAGCATTTTGCCGATATCGGACAGGACGAGAGTGTACATGATGTCACTTACGAGAATTGTCAGGCGAGGGAGAGAACGCAGATACTCATGGATGTTGCGAACAAGGAGGGCGGCTTCGTGGTTGGAACCGGAGATCTCTCTGAGCTTGCGCTTGGATGGTGTACCTACAACGGCGACCATATGAGCATGTACGCTGTGAATACAAGTATTCCAAAGACTCTGGTGCGCTCCCTTGTGAACGAAGTCGGACACTTCATGGAGGTTGATGGATTTGAGGGGATCGCTCCGATCATAGACGATATCATAGACACGCCGGTCAGCCCGGAGCTTCTTCCACCGAACCCGGATGGAACCATAGCGCAGAAGACAGAGGACACTGTGGGATCATATATCCTGCACGATTTCTTCTTATATTATACGCTTCGATACGGAATGTCTCCTGAGGAGGTAAATGAGCTGTGCAAGGAGGCTGTAAGACAGAGTGACGAGTACAACTTCTCAGACAGCGAGATCGACAAATGGCAGAAGGTATTCTATACGAGATTCTTCCGCCAGCAGTTCAAGCGCAACTGCATGCCGGACGGCGTGAAGGTCGGAACTGTATCAGTCAGCCCTAGAGGTGATCTGAGACTTCCATCTGAGATAGAGTTTGAGGACTTTTTGTAGACATTTGTCTGGGATAGTTATTAATGTGGCAGAATCAGAATAGCATACCAATCAGGGGTCGCTCCCGCTTAACTCAGCCTGCAACGGTACTAAGGTGCCGCCTGTTGCGCCACCTAAGGACCGGCGGCATCGTATTCCCCTGATTTGGCAGTGCTATATCGATTCTGCCACAATATAGCATACAAAGACAAATGTCTACAAAATCGTGTATATATTTTATAGGAAAATTTAGGAGGATAAAGAAATGCCATTTATTGATTCAAAGGTTACAGTGAAGATGAGTGATGACCAGAAGGAGACTCTTAAGAGCAGTCTCGGTCAGGCGATAACAACGATGAATAAGACGGAGAGCTACCTTATGGTTGGCATCAACGATGGATACGACCTGTTTATGGGTGGAAAGAAGCTGGACAAGGGCGCGTATGTGGAGGTAAGCGTATTCGGTGATGTGACACCTTCGGCATGTGATGCCATGACAGGAAAGATCTGCGATATATTTGCCGATGTACTTGGAATTCCGGGAAATGCAGTGTACGTGACTTATCACGGCGTGCATGACTGGGGCTGGAACGGCGGTAACTTCTGATGGGCTGGGAAATAGGTGTTCTGGACGCTCTCCAGAATATACATACCCCATGGCTTGACAAGATCATGGTGGCGATCACATCCCTTGGAAATGCTGGGATACTGTGGATAGTGATGGCGGCGGTGCTTCTCATCATTCCAAAGACCAGGAAAGCAGGGCTTTGCATGGCGATTGCATTGATCCTCGATCTTCTCATAACCAACTGCCTGCTCAAAAATCTTGTCGCAAGGACAAGACCGTACGATGTGGCGAACTTTACGGATCTTATAGTGAAAAAACCTACGGATTATTCATTCCCGTCGGGACACACGGCGGCGTCATTTGCGGCGGTTACGGCGTTGTTTATGAAGAAGGAGAGGCTGCTGGGCGGAATATCATGCGTGATAGCGGTTCTCATAGCATTCTCAAGGATGTATCTGTATGTGCATTTTCCAACGGATATTCTGGGCGGAATAGTGGTAGGCGTGGTCGCCGGAGTGGCAGCAGGACTAATACTCAGGGTGGCCGACAGGAAATTGGCTGCCAGGAAGGAAAATGTCGATATGGGGGATCAGTGAGAAACTAAAAAGACTCCAAGCCGTGTCTGTGGGGCTCATGATGAGAATCAGTTGTTGGGAGATTCCTGACAACTGATTCTTTTTGTGCTTACGGCTTTCCGGAAAGCTGCCAGAGCGAGTTATAAAGATTGCCTGAATACACAGAAATTTCACAAATGAAACGCCCCCATTCACTATTGACATTAAAAATTATAAGTATTACTATTTATGCAACTTGCGTCAAATCATATATAGCTGACAATAAGATATCGCACGTCATAAATCAAGATTCTGGTTTTGTGCATCTGAGAATTCTGTCAGCATTTCAATTCGAAACAAGGAGGAAATAGAATGATCAAAACATTGCTTGGTCAGGTGGGTGAGTACAAGAAGGACTCGATACTCACACCTGTATTTACGGCGGCTGAGGTCTTCATGGAGATTCTCATTCCATTTGTGACGGCCAAGATAATTGATGAGGGAATCAACGGGCAGGATATGAACAAGGTATATATGTATGGTGGACTTATGCTTGTGCTGGCTTTCCTGAGTCTTTTCTTTGGCGTGATGGCAGGTAAATTTGCTGCCAGTGCCTCGACGGGATTTGCATGCAATCTGAGGGAGGGCATGTACAGGAACGTGCAGGAATTTTCATTTACGAATATCGACAAGTTCAGCACCGCCAGTCTTATAACACGTATGACGACGGATGTGACAAATGTACAGAACGCATACCAGATGCTCATACGAATCGCGGTCCGTGCGCCGCTCATGCTCATTTGCAGTATGATAATGTGCTTTACCATCAACGTGGAACTGTCCCTTGTATTTGTGGCAGCACTTGTGGTTCTGGCATTTGGATTGTTCTTCATCATATTCAAGGTAACACCTATATTTGACGAGGTATTCAGAAACTATGATAACCTGAATGCCAGCGTTCAGGAAAATGTATCAGCGATAAGAGTCGTAAAGGCATTCGTAAGGGAAGAGTATGAGGACAAGAAGTTTGGCAAGGCTGCGGAGGTGCTTGCGGAACTGTCCATAAAGGCTGAGAGCCTGCTGGCTTTCAACAATCCTATCATGATGTTTGTCATCTTTACATGTATGATGCTCCTTTCATGGATCGGAGCGCATTTCATAGTTGGTGGAAGTATGACCACAGGTAATCTCACATCACTTTTCAGCTATGTCATGAGTATGATGATGTCGCTGATGATGCTGTCCATGGTATTTGTCATGATCTCTATGAGTATGGCAAGTATGAGACGTATATCTGAGGTCCTTGAGGAGACACCGACCATGACCAATCCTGATGAGCCTATCATGGAGGTGCCTGATGGAAGAATAGATTTCAATCATGTGGATTTCGTGTATAAGGCCGGAAGTGCTGAGGATACACTGAAAGATATAGATATTCACATAAAGTCCGGTGAGACGGTCGGCGTGATAGGTGGAACCGGATGTGGTAAGTCAACATTTGTCAATCTGATAAGCAGACTGTATGATGTGAAGCCGGATGGCGGTTCGGTCTGTGTCGGAGGCCACGACGTGCGTGATTACGACATGGAGACCATCAGAAATGAGGTTGCGGTCGTGCTTCAGAAGAACGTGCTGTTCTCAGGTACGATACTTGATAACCTGAGATGGGGCAAGGAGGATGCCACGGAGGAAGAGTGCCGTGAGGTGTGCGCGCTTGCCTGTGCGGATGAGTTCATAGACAGGATGCCGGATGGATACAACACATGGATCGAGCAGGGAGGAAGCAACGTGTCAGGTGGTCAGAAGCAGAGACTTTGTATTGCCAGAGCACTGCTTAAGAGCCCTAAGGTGCTTATCCTTGATGATTCCACAAGTGCCGTGGATACCGCTACGGATGCGAAGATCAGACAGGCATTTGCGACTAAGATACCGAATACAACCAAGATCATAATCTCACAGAGAATATCCAGTGTGCAGGATGCTGACAGGATCATAGTTCTGGACAACGGAGTGGTCAGCGGCTTCGACACACATGAGAATCTGTTAAAGAACAATACGATATATAAGGAGATCTACGACGTACAGATGTCTGGCGGCGGTGATTTCGATGAGAAGATGAATTAATAAAATGGTATGAAAGGAGGAAGAAAAATGGCTGGAAATTCAGAGAAAAACAGTGGAAATAAGATGGCTGGAAGTGCGGATGCAGAGATGAAGAGACATGGAAAGAATCAGGGCAAAAATCCCATGAAGGCACTTGGAAGACTGCTCCGGTATGTCCTTAAGGAATATAAGCTGGCGTGCATTACGGTTGTGATCAGCATACTTATATCAGCGCTTGCGATACTGAGCGTATCGATGTTCATGCAGTCGCTTATAGATTCATATATTACACCGATGATGAAACAGAGCACACCTGATTATGGCCCTCTCGCCCACAGAATGCTGGGCCTTGGACTCATACTTGCACTCGGGATCATCTGTGCTTATGCATACAACAGGATCATGGTAAATGTGACCCAGGGAACAATGAAGAGGCTCAGGGTTGAACTTTTTGAGCGTATGGAATCCCTTCCGATCTCGTTTTTTGACACACATGCACATGGAGATATCATGTCGGTGTACACCAATGATGTTGATACACTCAGACAGGTCATAAGTCAGAGTATGCCGCAGCTTATCAACTCAAGCATAACATTTATCTCAACACTCATTGCCATGATAGTTCTTGATATACCGCTTACGGTACTGTCTGTCATCATGGTACTTATCATGATAAAGGCGACATCGAGCTTTGGCGCGAAGTCGGGAAGATACTTCATGAAGCAGCAGCAGGATCTGGGTACGGTCAATGGCTATATAGAGGAAATGATGAGTGGCCAGAAGGTTGTCAAGGTATTCTGTCATGAGGATAAGTCTTATGAGGATTTCTGCAAGCTGAACAGACAGCTTCAGGATAGTGCTTATAAGGCCAATATGATAGCCAATGTCACCATGCCGGTGAATGCGAACCTTGGAAATATAAGCTACGTGCTCTGTGCGGTGCTGGGAGGTGTCCTTGCGTTAAATGGATGGTCAGGGCTCACAATAGGAACCCTGGTGGCATTTTTGACACTTAATAAGAGTTTTACGATGCCTGTGACACAGATAAGCCAGCAGATCAACGCCATAGTTATGGCTGCGGCCGGATCTGACAGAGTATTTACCATGATAGATGAGAAGCCTGAGGAGGACGAGGGCTATGTAGAGTTGGTAAATGCAAAGAAGGATGCAAATGGCAATCTCACTGAGACTGATGAGAGGACCGGACTCTGGGCATGGAGACACAAGCATGAGACAGGTGAGGTCACATACAGAGAGCTCACAGGTGAGGTTGAATTTGAGAATGTTGACTTCGGTTACAACCCGGATAAGATTGTTCTCCACGACATCAATATGTATGCAAAGCCTGGACAGAAGATAGCATTTGTCGGAAGTACAGGTGCAGGTAAGACGACCATAACCAATCTTATAAACAGGTTTTATGATATACAGGACGGCAAGATACGATACGACAATATCAACATAGGCAAGATCAAGAAGCCGGATCTCAGACGAAGTCTTGGAATAGTGCTTCAGGATACGCATCTGTTCACGGGAACAGTCATGGATAATATCAGATACGGCAAGCTGGATGCCACGGATGAGGAGTGCATCAAGGCTGCGAAGCTGGCAAATGCCCACGACTTCATCAAGCGTCTTCCTGATGGTTACAACACGGTGCTCACCGGGGATGGTTCAAACCTCAGTCAGGGACAGAGACAGCTTCTTGCAATCGCAAGGGCAGCGGTTGCGGATCCACCGGCACTGATCCTGGACGAGGCTACTTCATCCATAGATACTAGAACCGAGGCCATGGTGTCCAAGGGAATGGATGCCCTCATGGAGGGAAGAACATCATTTGTCATAGCCCACAGACTTTCCACGGTCAAGGATGCAGACTGTATCATGGTCATGGAGCAGGGCCGTATCATAGAGAGAGGCACCCACGATCAGCTCATAGATATGAAGGGCAGATATTATCAGCTTTACACTGGCAAGAAAGCCGTGGCTGGGCAGGCGTAAGCACCTGAATTGTGTATAAAAAACTGAAAATTAGTTGCAATATAAAAATTTATGTGCTACTATAGGGGCAATTAATGGTAGTCGCAGTTAAGCTCAACGAGATGAAAGTTTCGTTGGGCTTTTTATTTTCATAAGGAGGGGCCCGCGTAAGCGGGAGGAATCCTTGTGAAGCACGCAGACGCCGCGCGAAGCGCCTTTATATGCGTCTGCTCCATTTCATTTTTAAGGAGGAAAATTATTATGCCACAAAACAAATTACAGGAATTCGTATTCACAACCATCATGGCCATGCTCATGGTCTACGGAATGATCTGCTACAACGTAGCGCTCAACACAGGAGGATTTACCAATCAGACATTTGTCATGGCTCTGCATGAGATGCCGATCATGTGGCCGATAGCAATTGTGCTGGAGCTTTTCGTTGTTGGAAAGCTTGCACCAATGCTTGCGTTCAAGATAGTGAGACCGACAGACAGACCACAGGTAATAACCTTCATGATATCATTCTACATCTGTATAATGATGTGCCCTATCATGAGCCTTATAGCAACCATCCTGTTCAATGACTCAAAGAGTTTTGGATCATTTATCCAGACATGGGGAATGAATCTCCCTGTTGCGCTGCTCTGGCAGCTCTGCTATTGCGGCCCACTTGTGAGGTTGATATTCAGGACTATATTTAAGAGACAGCTTGCGGGTTCAGGCAGTGTAGAGCCATCCGAAGAACCTCAGCCAGAGGCATAATTCTCCGTTTTGGAGAGTTTTGCCTAAAGTATAGACAAAGGCTGGGCGAGGTGTTACAATCCGTTCAAAGCATAGGTTTC
>CAVCCL010000143.1:0-4637 GCA_963600665.1 Bifidobacterium catenulatum
CAACACTTGACGAGGCTACTGATCCTTGGGGAATCAAGGTCAACAGAGTAGAGCTCAAGAACATCATCCCTCCTGCAGCTATTCAGGATGCCATGGAGAAGCAGATGAAGGCAGAGCGTGAGAGACGTGAGCAGATCCTCCGTGCTGAAGGTGAGAAGAAGTCGGCCATCCTCATCGCAGAAGGTAACAAGCAGTCAGTCATCCTTGAGGCTGAGGCCGAGAAGGCTTCACAGATCCTCCGTGCTGAGGCTAAGAAGGAAGCAACTATCAAGGAGGCCGAAGGTCAGGCACAGGCTATACTCGCTGTCCAGCAGGCAAATGCAGATGGTATCAGAGCACTGAACGAATCAATGCCTACAAATCAGGTCATCACTCTCAAGAGCCTGGAAGCATTTACAAAGGCTGCAGACGGCAAGGCTACCAAGATCATTATTCCATCAGAGATACAGGGAATCGCAGGTCTCACCTCTTCTATCGTAGAGGTTGCCAAGAACACTGATCCAAATGCCATCTCAAAGCAGTAAGTAATACAAAGTCCTACATCGTAGAGACTCATAACGACAAATAAAATGGCGTACATGAATTACTTTTAGTATAATTCATGTACGCCTTTTCTGTTTATGATCACTCCGGTATCGGAAGGATTATTGATTCATGCTTTACTTCATCTATTGAACTGCCAAACTCATATGTCAGACTGATATTTCCATCTTGACCCTTAGGCTTACAATACACAACGTATTGATATACTATCGACATTGGAGTCAATTCATCACCTGTATAATCCCCATATGATACATTGGCCACTGTTGAATCCATATCACTGCCCGTATCAAAGATCACCAGGCCACAGCTACCTACCCTGGAACCATGATTTAACAGGATCACCCTCACCAGATAATAGTCATATGTGTCGTCATCCAGATTGATTCCGCTCAGCCTGCATATCTCATCACTGGAAAGCTCCGAGCCACCTAGCATAGTATATGTATTATCCTTTTCCAGCTTCTGGACATAATCTCCGTCATATATCTTGTACAACCTTCCCTTTGGTACATTCAGTTCGCTGACATCGTACCAGTCTGATGTATCGGCCTTATCTCCAACTATATAAATATTATTTATTGAATTATTATTCCGACTATAGACAACCATGTAGGCATAATCCCCTGATCTGACCATAAAATAAAGATGTCCATAATCAGGATCCAGTCTGTCTGCTACTCCGGTGTCTTCTGCATAACCTACTCCCGGCATAATATCATCTATATCCGACTGATACATAGGCATCAGCATTTCGCCAGACTTTGACCTCATATACACGTTAAAACAATCTATATCAACATATATATCTTCATCTATAGACGATTCATTCTGGTCAGAATCACTCCGTATTCCCAGCTCATACTCCATGTCGTATATGACATAGCCCTCAGGAACTTCTGCTGCTTCAACCTCAATAGGTTTAACCGAGTCGATCACCAGCCATCCACTGTATCCATATGAAGTATCACAGGTAATCTCATCGCCAAATTCATATCCGGTAACCGGAATATCATCAACATAAAAATTTCCATCGCCTTCATATGTCTCTTCGTCGGTCTCCTCGTCAGTTATATCTTCCCCACCGTCATCACTGCCAAAAATTTTCCAGCCGTTGTCAAAAACCCCACTGGAATCGAGAGCTAACCAGAGCATGCTGACAATAATTAGGAGTATAACTACAAAGCTTATTATCCTAAATACATTGTCTTCTTTTTTTGATTTATCGAGCCACTCCCGATTCTTCTGCTTAAACCATTCACTATATGAATCCTGGTTATAACGCCGCTTATCATATTCTTCTGGCACACCACTGTCATATTGACCCGGGCCTCGTTTCTCCACATACCACGAACCGCACTTCGGGCACATTGAGCTGGTTTTATCAGGGTCAAATTTCTTGCCACAGCTTTTACATTTTACCTTCACTCATCCACCTCATCAGTCATTCTTGCTCACATTGTTATACTGGAAGAAATCAATCCTGTGATCCTTGAAATAATACTTTGCATCACGCTCATTCACTTCCCTGAGCACCTTACATGGATTACCCACGGCTACAACATTCGATGGGATGTCTGTTGCAACAAGGCTTCCAGCTCCTATGATCGTATTATCGCCTATCGTAACTCCAGGAAGTATGGTTACACCCGCCCCTATCCAGCAGTTCTTTCCTATAGTTATCGGCGCATTGTACTGATAGCCCTGTTTTCTGAGCTCAGGATTTATTGGGTGTCCCGCTGTTGCCAGAGTTACATTTGGTCCGAACATGGTGTAGTCGCCAACGTAAATATGTGTGTCATCCACCATTGTAAGGTTGAAATTCGCATATATATTGCTGCCCCAGTGAACAAATTTGCCGCCCCAGTTTGCATGGAGTGGTGGCTCTATATAGCAGTTGTCTCCTATCTCCTCGAACATCTCCTTGAGCATCTGCTGACGCTTGACCATCTCTGTTGGTCTGGTCATATTGAAGTCATATAATCTGTCCAGACACTTTATCTGCTCTCTGGCGATATCCTCATCGCCCGGAAGATAAAGCTCACATGTGTGCATCTTTTCCATCTCTGATTTTCCCATAATAAATACCTCCTGTATTTTATTCCTGATAGCCCCGCCGCCGTACAGATCCATTCCCGTTCTGTCATCATGGATCATAACTTCGGTTCACACGAGCTATATCAATGACAACAGGCACCACCAAGCCGCACTAAAGCGCCCATGATGATGCCTGTTATATCGTCGTATATACATTATGTTCAAATGTACATACATGGCGCACACGGCACCATATATATCATTTAGTTGTACTTGTAGTAGTTGATGAGGCATCCATCTGTTATGATCTGTCTCTCATCGTCTGTGAGTTCTCCAAGTCTCAGCTCTATCTCAGCAAAATCCTTGTTAACAACATATGCCTTGATGACCTCTGTCTTGTTCTTCACCGCATCCTTGATTCCCGGGATGAATACATAGTCGTCATTGTCAAAGTCGAAATCCTTGTCGATCACAAATGGTAGCATACCCCAGTTGATAAGGTTTGATCTGTATCTCTTGGTAGCGTATTCCTTTGCAATGTTTGCCCATCCGCCGAGAACCTTCTGGCATGATGCAGCCTGCTCACGGGCTGAACCGTCACCTGGCTTAACAGCATATATGGTGCTTCCGACACCTGTGTTGCTTCCGCATACGTCCTCAAACTTCTCCTTGATGGCATGCATAACTTCCTTAACCTCTGGGAATGCCTTACCCATGCACTCGCCTGCCTCACGAACCTTCTCTACAGCCTGGATAGCCTTCGCTCTTCCAACATACTCGGGATCCTTTCTTGACAGAGTGAACTCTGCAAGTCCAAGAGGATTTGATCTGTATGATGAAGTCTCTCCTGATGGGATAAGCTCATCTGTTGTTGTTACTGGATCATGTATAACTGATGCGACCTTGAGGAGAAGGTTATCTGTAAGAGGAACCATCTCAGGCCAGTCCTTGATGTTAGGGCCAAACTTGATCTCAACTGAAGGATCAGCCTTGCCTACACCATTGTAAACTCTTCTGTCGTATATAGCCTTGTCGAAGAAATACTTTGGATGTGTGTACTCTATATCTGCAAGGTCTGTTGCCGATGTCAGGTATCCCTTGTTGGCTGCAGTTGCTGCGATAGAACGTGCATCCATAAGCGCAACAGATGAGATCTGACCATTCTGTATCTTTGAACCCTCTCTGTTAGGGAAGTTTCTTGTTGAATGTCTGATGGAGAATGCATTGTTGGCAGGTGTATCACCGGCACCAAAGCAAGGTCCACAAAATGCTGTCTTAACGATGGAACCTGTCTCGATGAGATCAGCCAGAACACCGTTCTTTGCGAGCTGCATATATATAGGTGTACTTGCAGGATATACTGAAAGTGTGAACTCGTCAGCGCCTATGCTCTTGCCTCTGAGGATATCAGCCGCATCGCAGATATTCTCATATCCACCACCGGCACATCCGGCGATGATTCCCTGCTCAACATACAGCTTGCCATCTCTTACCTTATCTTTAAGTGTGAAGTCGACCTTGCCGTCAAGACTTACAAGTGCACGCTTCTCAACATCATCAAGGATATCCATGAGGTTGGCATTCAGCTCATCGATGGTGTATGTGTTGCTTGGATGGAATGGCATAGCTATCATTGGCTTAACTGTTGACAGATCTACATATACGACTCCGTCATAGTAAGCCACATCGCCAGGATTCATCTCCTTGTATGCCTCACTTCTTCCGTGAATGTCATACCAATCCTTTATCTTGTCATCTGTCTTCCAGATGGATGACAGACATGTTGTCTCTGTTGTCATAACATCGATACCGATACGGAAATCTGCTGAGAGCTTGTCAACACCAGGACCAACGAACTCCATGACCTTATTCTTGACATATCCGCAGCCAAATGTTGCTCCGATGATGGCAAGTGCCACATCCTGAGGACCAACACCCTTCTGTACCTCTCCATCGAGATAGATTGCAATAACGCCCGGCTTTGCAACATCGTATGTCTTACACAGGAGCTGCTTTGCGAGCTCACCGCCGCCCTCTCCAATAGCCATAGTACCAAG
>CAVCCL010000144.1:0-5418 GCA_963600665.1 Bifidobacterium catenulatum
ATATTGGTTTGTCAGAGTTAAAAAATGTAAGAAACGACATGGCAAGCACATCATCCGAACCCACTCCCACAAATACCTGTGAAGGATCAACTCCGTGATACTCTGCAAGCACATCGACAAGTGCCGATGCTGTTGGATCCGGATATAATCTGAGTGTATCGATATCCATCATTGCATTCTTCACTCTCTGTGACGGGCCGTACGGATTCTCATTCGTATTGAGCTTTATCACATCTGTATCCTTAGGCTGTTCACCCGGAACATAAGGTTCTACTTTTCTTATATTGTCACTCCACGCTGCCATATTATTCCTCCTCATTCACCTGTGCCAGCTTTGCTGTCTGGTCAGCCGCTATAAGACTGTCTATAAGTTCATTCAGATCTCCGTTCATGATCTGGTCAAGCTTGTATAATGTGAGCTTGATCCTGTGATCTGTAACTCTTCCCTCAGGGAAATTGTATGTTCTGATCTTCTCTGATCTGTCTCCTGTTCCTATCTGGCTTCTTCTGTCCGCAGCCTCCGCGTCATGCTGCTTCTGGAGCTCCATGTCGTACAGCTTTGATCTCAGAAGGGCAAATGCCTTTGCCTTGTTCTGGAGCTGTGATTTCTCTGTCTGGCTGTAGATCACTATTCCTGTAGGTATATGTGTAAGACGTACTGCCGAATCGGTTGTATTGACACACTGTCCACCATTTCCAGATGCACGCATTACATCTATCCTTATATCATTCTCATTTATCTCAACGTCAACCTCCTCAGCCTCAGGCATAACCGCAACTGTTATGGTCGATGTATGGATTCTTCCACCTGACTCTGTCTTAGGTATACGCTGTACTCTGTGTACACCACTCTCGTACTTCATCTTGGAGTACGCACCGTCTCCGGTGATCATGAACACGGCCTCCTTGAAGCCTCCGATACCGTTCTCGTTGACACTCATAAGCTCAACCTTCCACTTGAACTGGTCAACATATTTCTGGTACATTCTGTACACCTCATATGCGAACAGAGCAGCCTCATCTCCGCCGGCACCGGCACGGATCTCCACGATAACGTTCTTGGAATCGTTAGGATCCTTTGGAAGCAGAAGTATCTTGAGCTCCTGCTCTATAGTCTCGAGATTCGCCTTCGCCTCATTCATCTCTTCCTTTGCCATCTCACGGAGCTCCTCGTCGCTCTCCTCCTCAAGGATCTCAAGACTGTCCTCTATGGTAGTCTTTGCATCCTTGTACTCATGATACTTCTCAACTATAGGTGAGAGATCGCTCTGCTCCTTCATGAGCTTTCTGAATTTGTTCTGATCTGACACAACATCAGGGTCGGTGAGCTGATTATTTATCGTATCAAGCTTATCTACAAGTTCTTCTAATCTGTCAAACATATCTATACCTCTCTATATTCATTCTGTCACGCTGTCTCCTGCAGCGTTAAATCTACCGGTTATCTTCTCTGCCATATCTGCCGTACACCACCCGGTCATTACCACTCAGATCCTGTACAACATATATATCGTCATAACCTGAATCTACAAGGAGGTACTGTACATCTTCTGCCTGATCATTGCCAATCTCGAATACAACATATCCTTCATCCTTTATATATTCTCTCGCCTTATCGGCTATTATTCTATAAAAATACAATCCATCCGCCGTTCCGTCAAGTGCCAGATGTGGTTCATGATCCCTGACCTCCGGCATGAGTGTCTCTATGACATCACTTCTTATATATGGAGGATTCGACAATATGAGGTCATATTTCCCGGATATCTGCTCAAAGAGATCCGTCCTGACCACTTCAAATCGATCATCCCCTGCACACAGTTTTGCCACATTTCTCCTTGTAAGACCGATCGCTGCCTCAGATACATCGGCAAGTACGATCCTGCTGTTCTTGTTCCAGAGTCCAAACGATACGCCTATGCAGCCCGAACCGCAACACATGTCCAGGACATCTACGTTATGGCTGGCATCCTTTACAAGCTTCAATGCCGTCTCGACAAGAGTCTCAGTGTCCATCCTTGGAATGAGCACATCCTCTGCAGTATCAAAATCATATCCCATGAAATTCTGCTCACCTGTGATATATTGAAGCGGAATCCTTGTGCTCCTCTTTTCTATGAGCTTCATATAGTCTTCCGCCTTATCATCATCCACGGAGTCTTCCCTGGCCATGATCATATCCATCCTGTTCATACCGGACAGATGCTGCCACAATATACCGGCATCGATATCCGCATCAGGAACATCACTTTTCTCCAGTCTGTCCTGTCCCATTTTCAAAAGTTCACACAGCTTCATCTCTATCGAAATCCTTTAATCTTCTATCTCGCCCTTGTGCATGGCGTCCTGGTATGCCTCCCAGTCTATTACTGCCTCCACGGATTTTATCGCCACTTCTATCATGTCAAGATCCGGCTCCCTTGTGGTGAGTCTCTGAACCCACATTCCCGGAACTGACAGCGCATTTGCAAGCTTTGAATCACTCTTGCCAGCAAACATTATAAATTCGTATGATATACCGGCGATTACCGGAACCAGCAGCAGTCTTATGACAAGTCTGAGCCATGCCGTATCTGCGCTTATAAACATGAAAACAATTATACTTATTATCATTACGATGAACAGAAAGCTTGTTCCGCATCTCTTATGATATCTTGAATACTTCTTCACGTTCTCCGGAGTCAGTGGCACCCCAGCCTCAAAACAGTTGATCGTCTTGTGCTCTGCCCCATGGTACATGAACACTCTCTGTATATCCTTCATAAGCGATATGAGTGCCACATATCCGAGGAATATTCCAAGTCTTATAACTCCCTCTATGGCAGACATGATGATCCTGTTATCTATAACCTTGTCTATGAGTTCCCCGATAAATGCAGGAAGCATCATGAATAACGCGATGGCAAATACAAGCGAAAATAACACTGTACCTATCATCGCCGCATCGTCTGCTCTCTTCTGCTGCTCAGGTGTCCTCTCTTTTTTCTTTTCCTTCTTCTCTTTCTCCGCCTTCTCAGGCTCCTCGTCATCGTAAAACGATGCTGAGTATGTGAGTGTCTTCACTCCTATCACGAGGGATTCCACGAAATTGACAACTCCCCTGATTATAGGAACTCTGAAAAATGCACTTCTCGATGCCATGGACACATAATCCACAACCTTCACTTCTATATCTTGATCCGGTTTTCTGACTGCCACCGCATATCTGTCGCCATTTTTCATCATGACGCCTTCCATGACAGCCTGACCGCCTATTCTTACTCTCTTCACGCCAATCTCCTATCGGTATATTTAACTGGATAATAAAAAAACAGCTTGAGATTATTGTAAAATAACCTCAAGCTATCAACGTTTTTATTAGTTGGCCTGAACGCCATACTTCTTATTAAACATATCAATTCTACCACGTGCTTTGATTGCCTTCTGCTGACCTGTGTAGAATGAATGACACTTTGAGCAAATTTCTACGTGAATCTCTTCCTTTGTTGATCCTGTAACGAACTCGTTACCACAGTTACATACAACCTTTGCCTGATAGTAATCTGGATGTATTCCTTTACGCATTCTTTTTCACCTCTTTACATATATATTTATATATGAGAACAGGCATAAAGCCAGGGTTCTTCATAACACAACTTCTGTATTCTAACATAGTGACCAGTACAATGCAAGCAGTTTTTTGATTTTTTTGACAAAATCATCTCAACAATTCTGCTGTTATTTTCTGAGAAGTGACTGCTTTACATAGTGGATAAATTCTTTGTTGTTTCTGGTACGGACAAACAGCTTCCTTACATCCTCAAGAACATCTTCAGATTTGCTTCCCATGAGCTCCTTGTGAATGGCTGTGACAACCTCCTGCTCTTCCTTGTTGAGGAGAAGATCGTCTCTTCTGGTTCCGGATTTGGCTATATCTATGGCAGGGAATATCCTCTTCTCTGAGAGCTTTCTGTCAAGCACGAGCTCCATGTTACCTGTTCCCTTGAATTCCTCAAATACAACGTCATCCATCTTGCTTCCAGTATCGACAAGCGCTGTGGCAAGGATCGTAAGGCTTCCTCCCTCACGCATGTTTCTGGCAGCACCAAAGAATCTCTTTGGCATATGAAGCGCTGCAGGATCAAGACCACCTGACAGAGTTCTTCCGCTAGGAGCGACCGTGAGGTTATACGCTCTTGCCAGACGTGTGATACTGTCGAGCAGGATCACTACATCCTTCTTGGACTCCACAAGTCTCTTTGCTCTCTCAATGACCATCTCTGACACTCTCTTATGATGCTCAGGGAGCTCGTCAAATGTTGAATAGATAACCTCCACATTTGGTCCCTCTATGGACTCTCTTATGTCTGTTACCTCCTCAGGTCTCTCATCTATGAGAAGGACGAGCAGGTGCATATCCTCATACCTTCTGCTGATCTGCTTTGCGATCTGCTTGAGGAGAGTTGTCTTTCCTGTCTTAGGTGGTGAAACGATCATACCTCTCTGTCCCTTACCTATAGGGGCAAGAAGATTGATCATCCTTATAGGGATAGGAGCGCCGTCTCCGTCAAGCTCTATCCTCTCGTTAGGGAAGATAGGGGTCAGCTCCTCAAAGCTCTTGCGGGCCGCTATGACCGCAGGATCCTCATCGTTCACGCTTGCCACATATAAAAGAGCACTGAACTTTTCTCCCTGTGTCTTGTTTCTTATATTACCTGTGACTATATCTCCTGTCTTGAGACCAAATCTTCTGATCTGTGCCGGTGACACATATATATCCTGATCTCCCGGAAGATAGTTTGCACTTCTTATGAAGCCATATCCCTCAGGCATGACCTCCAGTATTCCGTGAGCCTGTCTTCCGCTGTCAAGCTCCGGCAGATACTCGTTCACGTTCTGTGCCGCCTGGTTTGACTGGGCTCTGTCCTGGTTCTGGCCTCTGTCCTGGTATCTCTCTTGGCTCTGACCTCTGTCCTGATATCTCTCCTGATTCCTATCCTGGCTCTGACTTCTGTCCTGGTATCTCTCCTGATTCCTGTCCTGATTCTGGCTGCGATCCTGATATGTAGCCATTCTTCTCATACGTCTCTGTCCGTTGTTCTCCCTGGAATCATCGCTTCTTGTACCCTCAGAGTGATGGACGATCCTGTTTTTTCTGTATTCCGTTTCGCCAGATGTCTCTCTAACCACATGCTCGGTCTTAGGCTCTGACACATTTTTCTTATTTTCCACTGAAACCGCTGTCACATGCTCCTCCACATATTTTGTGAGGAACTGCGCAAGCTCCGCCTTCTTCATTCCCGAGCAGCCTTTTATACCATTATCCTTGGTAAACTGACGCAGCTCTGCAAGAGAAGCTTTACTAAAATCCATATATAATTGTCTCCTTTCACTGAAACCAATGATCAATAAATAAATTAAGTATTATGGGAATATAAA
>CAVCCL010000145.1:0-15890 GCA_963600665.1 Bifidobacterium catenulatum
ATCAGGAACTGCTTGGCAGTGACAAGATCGCACAGTATGAGAAGGACTATTTTAACCGGATAATTCAGGGGAAGGCAAATGAGGTAGAACTTACGGCGTCTCTTGAGAGACTGTCAAGAATGCTGAACCAGCATTATGGCAAGGCTCCGATTATTATCATAGATGAATATGATACGCCAATTCAGGAGGGGCATGCTAAGAATTTTTATGATGAGATCATAGGTTTTATGAGAAACTTTTTCTCTGGAGCATTTAAGGATAATAAAAACATTTCATATGGATTCCTTACGGGAATACTGCGTATTGCTCAGGAAAGCATTTTCAGTGGACTTAATAATCTGACGGTAAATTCCGTGTTGGACGATGAATATGACAGTTATTTTGGTTTCACGACTGATGAGGTACATGAGTTGTTGGAATATTATGGAATGGAGGATAAGGAGTCGGAGCTGACAGACTGGTATGATGGATATCTGTTTGGCAGTGAAGAGATATACAATCCGTGGTCGGTGATCAATTATGTGTCAAAAGGTGGAGTGCCTCAGGCATATTGGGTAAATACCGGGAAAAATGAGATCCTTGAGGATGTTCTTAAGGCTGCAACAGACGATATTATAAGCAACCTGAATGATCTGTTACAGGGGAAAAAGGTGCTTGCGAGGATTGACCAGAATGTGATATATCGTTCAATCGCAGACGAACCGTCCAATATATACAGCCTGTTGCTGGTATCAGGATATCTGAAGGCGGTAATGAAAGAGATACAGACTGATGGGACTTGTCTGTGTGAGGTATCTATCCCGAATAAGGAGATTGCAGCGGTATACAAAAGTGAGATACTATCACATATGATGAGCGTAGGAGTCCTGACAAGAACCACCGCTGACAGGATAGCGCAGAGCCTGTATGCAAATGACTTTGTAAAACTTCAGGCTGCAATCACTGAGTATATGGATAGTTCAATAAGCTTTTATGATGCAGGGGCAGAGGGGTTCTATCATGGCCTGGTTCTTGGGCTCATAGCATTGATGGATAACAAATATAAGATAAGGTCAAACAGGGAATCCGGTGATGGCCGGTATGATATAGGACTTATGCCGCGAAATAAAGCATACCCGGGGATTATAATGGAGCTTAAATGGCGAAGTGGACTGGATGCTGATACGCTGGATGCTCTGGCGTGTGAAGCTATTGACCAGATAGATGAGAAAAGATATGATACAGAGTTGTTGGGGGATGGAATTTCAAATGTCTTGAAGCTTGGAATCGCATTTTCCGGCAAACATGTGTGTATTAAAAGCAAAATGACAGGGGTGGCAGATATATGAGAAGATTAAAGTATGTTTTACAGAGTGCGATCGCCTGCTTTGTCGTGGCCGGGGCTATGCTGGTGCTGTTCTGGGGAGCAGGAATATACAATATATATCAGGAGTCACATGGAAGTATATCGGATCTGTCAGAGCTGTGGTCGTATATTTCGGAACAGGGATTGATGTTTCTGATCGGATTGCTGGCTTTTGCGTCGTTCATGGTATCTGGATTTCAGGCGAAGAAGGCCAGCGAGGCTGATAGAGCTGCTAACGGCGGGACCGGGTATGATGGTGTAGGATATGGTGATACAGATACATATGGATACTCTGGCATGACAAACACTACAGATGAATATGGATATTCCGGCGTGGCAAATGGCGCGGATACATATGGATACTCCGGTATGCCAAACGATGTTTATGAAATGGCTGACGCTGGACAATTCACCAACACATATTCACTGCAGTCAGGTAGTAGAAAGGTAAGCTTTGACCTGCCTCAGAGGTATAGACTGATAGATGGTGATGACAGTGATCCGGCATTTGCGGGGTTCAATGAAGAGCTTAAGCCGGAGCTTGTCTATTGCTCACTTCAGGAGGCTATCGATGATGAGACGGCTGAGGATTATGTGCTGGATGAGTTGGTGGAGGATGAAGCCTGCCCTAAGGAGCTGCGTACAAGAGCATTTCTGAAACAGGAAGTGATAGAGGGAAGACTTTATTACTATTATATATTCAAATATAAGAGGTCCAGAAAGCAGAGACAGAAGTTTGCTGCGGCATGTGACATAGGCGGAGGGATGTTCTACACGATAGAGACAGAGTGGATATGGCGCAAGGAAGAATTGACGCTGGAAGCACTGATGGATTTTCTGAAAATAAGGGTAGAGTGATTTATGACACAAAATTGTATCTAATTTGGCAAAAATACGCAAAAAGATACAATATTTCCAGAGATTGTATCTTTTTGAGGCTTTTTGTTAAAAAAGCGATAATTTTGTGACTTTTTCAGAAAAAACCTGCGCTAGAGGAAAAACCTGCGCTAGAGGAAAAACCTGCGCTAGAGGAAAAACCTGCGCTAGAGGAAAAACCTGCGCTAGAGGAAAAACCTGCGCTAGAGGAAAAACCTGCGCTAGAGGAAAAACCTGCGCTAGAGAAAAAATCCTGAGTTAGAGAAAAATTCCTGCACTAGAGAAAAACTTGTGTTAGAGAAAAATTTCCCTGTATTAGAAAAATTTGCAGAAGATATGTAGAACATGAGGTGATAATATGTGGACAATAAAGAGAATAGATGAGGCCGACTTCGGCTGTGAGGAGAGGCTTCCGGGTGAGCCGCTTATGGTGCTGGTGAGTCTGGAGTGTGACGATGGAAGGATGCTTCAGCTTGAGGTGGCTGACAACTGGCTGACCATGCAGGAGCTTGACGAGGGCGATGAGTGGCCGGATGATCCGGACGAACCGGATGAAGGAGATGCGAAAAGCGCAAAGCAGGCGCAGTGGATGGAGAGTTATCTGGATGCTCTGGAGGAGCTGGAATAAGAGTGAAAATAATAAGAATATCGGCAAAACCGCCATATCATAAGCGATATTGGCGGTTTTTGTGCGCCTGGAATTACTTTTTGCCATATACTTTAGGATAATATGTTGTTATAATGAAAAGAATGGTTGTGTGAATTTTGTCGATGTTTGGTTTGCAGGTAACTGTGTATGGGAGAGAATCAATGTTTGGATTGTTTGAAATGAAATATATGAATATATGCCTTGTGGCAGGAGCTATACTGGAACTTATAGTTCTTGTCGCAATACTTAATCTTTATATTAATATAAGGAGAAGGGAAAGAAGGCTGAAGAATAGAGAAGATGGAGCAGGACTTTATGATCGTGCGGTATGTGCCGGAACGGATGAGGCGCATATGTTGGTGCGGCGGGAGGACAAGGCTCCATTATTTTTTACTGATAATTTTGAGACGGTGACCCGGATCCAGGAGGACAGGATACGGGAGGACATAAGTGCGGTAAGCCAGCTTATGGATCAGAAGGTATACAGACAGTTGAGAAAGAAATATGAGGGCTGGGACAGACAGGAGAATCTGGAGTTTGATGCACGTGTTGCAGGCAGGGATGGCAGATGGCTCCGCATAATAGTAGTCCCAGATGGCACGGACGGCTGTGATCTCTTTATATTCAGAGATATAACGGAGGACAGGAGCAAGCTTGAAAAGCTTCAGAATAAGCTCGCAAAGTCCGAGGACGAGAGCAGATCCAAGACAACATTTTTGTCGCGTATGTCGCATGAGATACGAACCCCTATAAATGGAATCATAGGAATGATGTCACTGGCACACAAGCAGGTGGAGACCGGTTCACAGATAGATACATATCTCGACAAGGCAGAGGATCTGTCATCCCATCTGGTTTCACTGGTAAATGACATCCTCGACATGTCCAGAATAGAAGCGGGCAAGATAGAGCTCGAGGACAAGCAGTTTGACATAAGGGTTCTCGCAGACAAATTGAGAAATATGTTCCAGGAGAGCGTTGAGGCTAAGAACCTCAGATTTGATGTTGAGCTTGTGGATTTTACTGATTATTTCTTTACAGGCGATGAGTTCAGATTGTCACAGGTTCTTGTGAACTTCATGTCAAATGCGGTGAAATTCACATCGGAGGGAGAGATAACCGTCACCTTCAAGCAGATGCTCAGGGAAAATAATGTGGCGGATCTCATGATACGTGTTCACGATACAGGTATAGGAATGGAGCCTGAATTCATGACAAGGATCTTCAGGCCATTTGAGCAGGAGAATGCAAGCATAGCTAAAAATTATGGAGGAACCGGTCTTGGTATGGCCATCACGGATCAGATCGTGAGACTTATGGGCGGAGAGATCGTGATAGACAGTATGCCGGGAAGAGGATCTGACTTCATGGTTTATCTTCATTTGCCGGTTGCCGATGCTGCGCAGGCGGATGCTGTTGCGGTTCAGGATATACAGGCTTCGGATGGCGCAGACGACTACACATTTGCAGGCAAGAATATACTGATGGCAGAGGATAATGAGATAAATGCTGAGATAGCGGTGGCAATACTGCGCGAGGCGGGAGCAAGCGTGGACATCGCCGAGAATGGACAGATGGCCGTGGATATGGTTGCGGAGCATCCACAGGGTTATTACGACTTTGTGCTCATGGATATACAGATGCCGGTCATGGATGGAAGAGAGGCGACACGGCAGATCCGAAGAATGAACAGGGCAGATGCCGGAGATATACTGATATTTGCACTGTCTGCGGATGCATTTTATGAGGATGAGAGACTTTCGATGGAAGCAGGCATGAATGGACATTTTGCAAAGCCTGTCAACTTCGAAGAGGTGAGAAAGCGGATTGGTCAGGTTGTGATGACGGATCGAGGTGTGCATAGATGAAAAAAAGAGGATTTAACAAATGGAAGATCGCCGGCGGAGTGGCCGGAGCGGCGGTGCTGGTTTCGATAATAGGTTTTACGGCTGCGAAATATAAGGACAATAATTATCAGTCCGACCAGTATGCCGGGATAAGGGATAAGAGAGAGAATCAGATCATCTTTCCTGGACAGGATGTGCCTGCGGATGGCGGGGATTCCAGCGATAGTGAGCTGTGGGAACAGAATGATGAATCCCAGAGAGATCTGAATGCGGACAATAAAGGCACCGCATCGATGTTGTTCCAGACAAAGAAGGTAGCTGGCGCGGATGAGGCAGATCAGGAGACTGAGACTGATCAGACAGATAAAAACGGCACGGATGCCGTGTACTCGTCAAAAAAGGACAACAAGAGTAATGGAGACAGGACGGTGGTCGACAACTCGGGAAATGGTGACAAGACTCCGGGACCTGGCGGTAGCGATGACAACAGCGGTGGAAAGACAGACAAGCCTGGAAGAGGAGACAAGACGGATGACGATAGCAAGCCGTCAAAGCCGGACAATTCGGGAAAAGATGACAGTGGCAAAAAGGATGACAATTCCGGTGATGACGACACCGATGACAACAAGGGCAAGGACGATGGCGACAAGACGGATGACGACAAACCGGGAACACCGGATTTTCCGATAAACGATGTCGACACAACAGTTCCAAAGCTTCCTAAGGACGATGTGATCATATCGGCTGATCCATATCCGGGAGACGACAATATAGATGTGAAAGACGACGATGAATACAAGAGATACAGTCTGGCGATCATTGGAATACAGGATGACGAGGACAAGATAAACAATCTGTACACCGGTGAGTATCTCAACGATCAGCGAGTTCTGTGTTCTGTGCTAGTGTATGTGTGCGTGGACGGGGTTCCAAAGTACAGGCTCACACAGCTCAACGACAACTTCAGGATTGGTGCATATCCACAGCAGGTGAAGACCGATTCGGTGGATCTGACATTTTATTACAGGCCGAACGAAAAGTATTCCTGGATAAGTGCAACTTACACGAGCAAAGTAATGTACTCAGCAAAGCTGATGCTGCAGGACTGGAACGAGGGCGAGTATGCCGTGCAGTATCTTGTGCCAAAGGACAACAATAAAGTGTTGATGTTCCAGTATTACACTGACATGGTAGAAAGTGCTGGCGAAGATGTGGATGACATTTTCCTCGGCTGGTCGGAGGAGAAGAATGGACAGAGCGTTGGCCCGTTTTACAATGTTGAGGGAAATGGTGCAAAGATATTGTATCCGGTCGCATATTCAAAGACTCTGACTAACAGTACAGTGTCATGGCAGGGATATGGTCTGGAGATGGATAATTCCTATTACTATAAAAAGCTTCAGACTCTCAAGGAATACGTGGGTACGGATTCTCTGCTGGACATCCAGGAGGGCGTTCAGGCTGTGGATCTCCCGGTGGATATAGACTGGGATACATGGGATATCATCATGCCTACATTTGACAAGGTGAAGGTTCCGGCATCCATGGTGCTGCTCGGTGGAACATATGGAGATAATTCACAGGCAAACAGCTATTCATTCCAGGTGAACGGAGAATATGAAGTGGATGAGGACAATATGGTGTACTCATCGTGCGATGGAATGCTCCTGAGCAAGGATGGGACTGTCATATATGACATACCGAGAAACATGCAGGATATAACTGTCCCTGCGACAGTGCAGCATATCAATTTTGCATTCCTCAACAATATAAGTGAGGTGCATATAAGCAGTCCAAAACCGTCAGCCATTGATTTTTCTTATCTGTACAATGCGAAAATATATGTGCCTTCGGCATCATATGTGAGGTATCTGGCAGCATGGGGAAATAATCCGGGAGGAAACGGCAATGTTCTGATCTCGGACGATGGTGCGGAGCAGAGCTTCGTGGAGGATGATCAGGCAATATACACGGAGGATAGAAAGACTCTTGTCTCTGTGAAGAGTTCAGTGGACGGTGTGTACATAGTTCCTGCCGGAGTGGAAAGAATAGCTTCCGATGCGTTGGAGAACTGCGGACAGCTTGAGCTCGTGATACTTCCGGAGAGCATAACTACACTTGATAAAAACAGTCTTTCGGTGAATGCTCCGGCAAAGATAGTATTTCTCGGCAATTCGGCACCTTCAGTGGACGCAGATACATTTGATGCGGCTACGATACTGCAGATAAGAACGACTGCTGAGACGGAATACAGCAGGGCGTGGGATGGAATAATATCAGATCTTGACAGCAGGACATGTTACAGAGAGTATACATTTGTGCCTGGTGGAGAGGATGGATTTACCTATCTGGATGAGGAGGAATGTGACGACGATGTGGACGGAGCGATACTTATCCAGGCGGCATCGGCTATAACTACATTTGATGAGAACAGTGTTCCGGGAGTTGTGTGGAAGAGCATAGCACCAAAAGCGTTTGTGAACTGCAGCAAGCTGTACATAGCAGAGCTGCCGGCGACGGTTAAAACAGTTGGAAGAAATGCATTTGCGGGCTGCCCGGCCCTTCAGGGAGTTGTGGCATATTCAGAGGACACAATGACCGTAGGCGAGGGAGCGTTTGATGACACATGGAATCTCAGGTTTCTGGCATTTGACGCACTGTATCTTGATTGTTATTACTACACCGGATCAGCGGCTGTATACGCTTCATGTAACGGAAGCGGGTACGACAGTGCGGACAGATTCAGTCCGTATTATGAGCTTGACGATGTAAATGGTGGCAGGCTGCTATACGGTATAGCAGCGGATGAATATGGAGATCCGATAGATGCAAGCTTTGTTCTCGGCGCAACGATGGGAGTGTCGGGGGAACTGAAGCTCCGCGACAATGCCAGAGAGATCGCAGGTGACGTGTTCAAGAATTGTGCAAGTGAGTTTACGCTTGAGGGAATGGACCATATTATTGCGATAGGAGCAAATGCATTTAACAATTCGGGAATAAGCGGAAAAATAGAGATAACCGGTTCTTATGAGTATGTTGGTGATTATGCGTTCAGCGGCTGCTCAAACATAACCGAGGTTGAGATAGACGGCAGTGGACTGGACAAGAACCTGTATATAAGGCCATTTGGCAGCAATGTATTTTCATGGTGCGTGGGAATAGAACGCCTGACGATAACGGGCGGTGGCAATTACGACCTGTGTGAGAGCGCATTTATGGGATGTACATCACTTGCCACTGTGGATATAGATGAGGACTCAGGCCTCCGAGAGATAATGTATGGTGCGCTCAGCATGACGGCTATATCATACATAAAACTTCCAAAGGGGCTTGACGGAATCGGATATGGAGCATTTGAGTCCTGTTCAAATCTGACACAGGTGGTTCTGACGGGTACGAAAGTTCCAGAGCTCTTTGTGTATGCGCCGGGTATGCAGTTTACATTTGGAAGCACCCTTGGTGATGAAGGCTGGCTCAGTATTCCGGAGGGGATGGAGCAGGATTATATCGACCTGTGGAAGTATTATATGATAGGAAGAACTCCGGATGACGCTCCGTTCCTGACGGATGAGGAGCTTCTGGAGAGTGAGAATGTGGTGAGAAAGCTTCTGGGCATGGACCCTGTCAGCTCCGATGCGGACAGCCAGGCCGGAAAAGTAGAAAATGACAGTGTCGCCACGGCAAGTGATGCGAAAAAAGAGGAAAAAGCAACAGAGAGTATGGAGGGTGAAAGATGATTTTAGAGCAGTCCGAACACATAATGCGCGAGGTTGGCAAAGCATTTATGGGAAAAGATGAGATAATCAGAAAGGTGCTTATGACGTTATACGCAGGGGGCAATATACTGCTTGAGGATTGCCCGGGAGTCGGTAAGACGACCCTTGCCCTCGCATTTGCAAATGCCATCAATATGAAGTTCAAGAGAGTGCAGTTTACAACGGATACCCTGCCGTCTGATATAACGGGATTTACGATGTACAACAGACAGACCGGGGAAATGGAATACCGCCCGGGTGCTGCGGACTGTAATCTGCTGCTGGCGGATGAGATAAACAGAACTTCACCTAAGACGCAGTCGGCTCTCCTTGAGGCCATGGAGGAGCATAAGGTCACGGTGGACGGTGTGACACACGCGCTGCCAAGTCCATTCATCTGTATAGCTACACAGAACCCTGCCGGAGTTGCGGGAACACAGGCACTTCCTGAGTCACAGATGGATAGATTTATGGTGAGACTTTCCATAGGATATCCGTCCACGGACGATCAGGTGAGGATACTTAAGGCCAGGAAATACTCAAATCCACTGGATGATATACAGCAGGTTGCAACCATTGAGAATCTTGCGGATGTACAGAATTATCTCAACTCGGTAAGGGTGAGCGATGATGTGCTGTATTACATAATAAGGCTCTGTGAGGAGACCAGAGAGAGTCAGCTTGTAGAGGTGGGCGTGAGCCCAAGATGTGTACAGGCCCTCACACGTATGGCTAAGGCTCATGCGGTGCTTGAGGAGCGCGGATACGTGGTGCCGGAGGATGTGCGTGCGGTATTTACGGATGTGTGTGCACACCGACTTATACTTAAGCCTCAGGCCAGGATAGAGGGCGTAAGATCAGAGGAGATACTGGAGGACATATTAAGCCGTGTGAAGCCGCAGGGCGGCGCCGTGGCGGGTAGGTGAGTGTAAATGAAAAGATACAGATATATCTATGCGGCGGTGACGGTCACGACATTTGTGCTGCTGTTTTTCTTCCAGAGCAGATTCCTTCTGGGATTTGGAATCCTGGAGATCGCTCTGCCGGCGGTCCTGTATGCGATGATCAGGCTGGAGACCGCACATATGACATATACGGTGAACATGCCAAGGGGCTGCGAAGCCGGGAATACATGTGATATAACGTTCAACATAGATAAGAAAATGCCGTTTATCGCCACAGCAGGCATATCGTTGACGGTTGAGTTCCGTAACAGCCTGTGTGGAAGACACACTGTACATGACATATACATATCAGGAGATTCGGTCAGCACGGAGCACAAGGTCTCATTTGCCACATCAATGTGTGGCGAGGAGAAAATGGTGTGCAGGGAAGCCGTGTGTTACGACGTATTTGGAATATGCAGTGTACACATACAGTCATTCCCGGAACAGAGCATGGTGGTAATTCCAAGACAGACGATGGTCAGAGTCATGGAGAAAGAGTCTCTGGCAGGGGCAAATGACGGCGATCAGGCAGATCCCGGAAGAAAGGGAAATGATGCCACAGAGGTATTTGATATAAGGGACTATCAGTCAGGAGATGATGTCCGGGCGGTACACTGGAAGCTTTCAAGCAAGCTGGACAGAATGCTTGTGAGGGAGGCCGGGTATTCGGCACATTATGATACGCTGGTCTTATTTGACGCAGCGGTGGGAAATGGTGACCGTGAGTGGAGTGACAGCGTTATGGCGGGAGTCATGGACTTTGCCGCTACCTTTAGCAGACGACTGGTGGAGATGCAGAGACCGCATTATGTTGCGATGTATCTCAAGGATACATTTGCGGTAAATGAGATAAGCTGCCTAAACGATCTCGTACAGATCATCCAGCAGAACATGGGTGTGGGTATTCAGGAAAATACCGGAAGGGCTCTTGCGCATTTTTATGCAAATAACATGCAGTCAGGCTTTTCGAGGGTGCTGTACATAGTAAATGGAGAGTTCCCTGAAAAGCTGTATGAGATAGCCGGGATATGCCAGATGACGGCCATATGCATAACGGATGAGAAGGATGAGATCACAACTGCACAGAAGGGAATAAGTACGTTCATAGAGATACCGGTGGGCAGACTCTATGACCACGAACAGTATATATACATATAGAGGATGGAGATATGGAACGGATCAGGGATACAGTGATGCCCGGAAAGCGTTATACGGATAAAAAAGAGAATAGAATTCTGAGTATCATCTGGGATTTTCTGGTGATGAGTCTGTTTCAGGCGGGAGTCATATGTCAGATGAAGACATGGTTTCAGCTTGACAGCTCACAGGCTCTGGCTGTTGGAATATGGTCAGGTGTAGTCACGGTATTCATGGTGGTGCTGTTCCGGCTCACGGACAGGGAGCGTTACTCGTACATACTGGCGGTCTGTGCGCTGCTCCTGGCGGCTGTTATAAACAGTGTGGAGTCCGTATATTACGGTTTGTTCGGAATGGTAAATTACATGATAAGCTGGTGGAACATAAGCCATGAGGATGCTGCCACGCTGGTCATGGAGGACAGGATAACCTCAGGCGACATATATGCCTGTGCAGTTGTCGTGATCTTGATAATGGTGCTCCTGTGGTGGGGCATACTGAGACGGAAAAGAGTCCTTGCGGCGGCGGTGATGGTACTGGCGCTGATCATACTGGGGCTTGTGGTAGATTCGTATTCACTGGCGGGCTGTGGAGTCATGGCTGCCGGCTGGCTGGGGATTATGATGTCCGGTGGAGACAGAAGAGTTACCGGAAGAAATGTAGCATGGCTTGTAGTCATGACTGTGCTGTTTCTGGTGACTGCGGTATTGCCGGGAACCGGAAGGCAGCAGGATGTTGTCGATATAAAGGAGCAGGCAGATGAGGCTGTCCAGCATCTGAGATATGGAGAGGACACATTGCCTGAGGGCGACCTGTCCAGGGCTGATGAGCTTCTGGATGGAGACAGTGACACTCTTGTGGTAACCTCAGAGGAGAAGAAGGATATCTACCTGAAGGGCTTTGTGGGATCAAGATACGCAGATGGCAAATGGTCGGAGCTCTCAGTCGCTGAGTACAAGGGCGACAGGAGCGGAATGATGTTCTGGCTGTCTGACAGAGGATTTATGCCGGTGAATCAGTATTCCGCATATACGGGAGCGGATCCTGAGCAGGCTGACAGGAGCAATCTTGTGACCGTGAAGAACGTTGGTGCCAATAGGAAGTACATATATGCGCCATATTCTGCGGACATTCCAGAGGGAACACTTGTGAATGTGAACGAGGATATGAATTATCGGTCAATGGGATTATTTGGCGCAAAGGAATACCGGTACAGTGAATATTCAACTGACAGACCGGGAGAGCTGCTCTATGCTGCGGTATGGGTAAATGCTCTTCAGGATGAGGCGCAGGAGAGCTACGTTGAGGCTGAGAATGTGTATGCCGATTTTGTCTATGACAGCTATCTGAGTGTGGACGATGAGATGACACAGATGATAAACAGTGTGTTTTACAGCGATGACTGGGAGAGCGATGGAACCATATATTCAGTGACGGAGAGAATCCGTGACGTGCTTGCAAAACGTGCTGTGTACCGGGAGAAGCCGGAAGCGGTTCCGGATGAAAATGATCCCGTGGCATGGTTCCTGAACGGGGGACATGAAGGCAATTCGGTATTGTATGCCTCTGCGGGTGTGCTGGCGTTCAGAGCTCAGGGTATTCCTGCGAGATATGTTGAGGGCTACAGACTTTCCGGTGACAGAATGAACGGAAGCTCCGGCGGCGAAGTCACGCTGACAAATAAGGACAGCCACGCATGGATCGAGGTGTATCTGGACAGTGTGGGCTGGGTACCGATCGATGTGACTCCGGGCTTCTACTATGACACCTACACACTTCTGCAGATGGTTCAGAGACCGCAGAATGTAAACCAGTCCGTCTTCAATGATGACAGTTCAAATCAGGGAAATGAAATGGACAGCACGCAGGATAATGGCGGAAGTACAGATGAGAAGGATGAAAAACAGAACAGCCACAATGTACCTCTGGATATCCTGTTGGGCATCGTTCTGGTATGCGTACTGGCGGTTACGGCGGTTGAAGTCAGATACTTTGTGCGGAGACTGGACGATGAGAAGAAGTATGACAGATTACCGGATGAAGAAAAGGTAAGCAGGTTATCGAAGTCGATATTCTTTATGATGGAATTATATGGATGCAAGGCCGGGCTTGGCTGGGAGGCTGCGGAGACCGATGCGCAGCTTGCGGATATGCTTCCGGGCTTCTACGCCGGCGAGTATCTGAGGATCACAGAGATACTTGAGAAGAGCATATATGGACAGGAGGAGCTTGCCCAGGCAGAGCTGAGGACGCTGTATATATTTGCTGAAAAGTTGTATGATGCGAGAAAATCTGTGGGATTTGTCAAGAGACTAAGGATCAGGTATGGCGTGTAAGCCGTGCGGGAAAATAAATATTTATACATTTGACAGCGACAGATATGTCCGTGGATGGACATGTCTGTTGCTGTTTTTTGTTTTACTTAAAGATATCTTAAAGATTCGCCTCATTGAACCTTAAAGTGATGGTGCCTATAATCAGCAGGTGTAGTGAGGAGCTGCAGTGCAGATTACACCGATGGATTGCGGAAGCGTAACCATATTGTAATAACTCTTACTTATAATTAAGTCTGTTGAATGTATATTAAGTTGAACTGGGAGAAAGGCAGGGCATATAATCTATTCGATTTTGGAAGAAAGAAAAAGGTGGTTAAACGAGGTGGTAAATATTGAAGAATATATTGGAATTTATAGAGAATTCGGCTTTAAAATATCCAGATAAGATGGCAGTTGCAGATGAGGATGGCGGGCTCACATATGGTCAGATGGAGAGTCTTTCCAGACAGATCGGTGCGTGGATATATGAGAAGACCGGCGGTGTGAGAAATAAGCCGGTGGCTGTGCTGCTGGATAAGAAGCCGGAGAGCGTGGCGGCGTATATGGGAGTTGTCTACAGTGGCAATTTCTATGTGGTGCTGGATGCTGAGATGCCGGCTGCAAGAGCTGAGTCGATACTCGGAACACTGAAGCCTGTTGCGGTAGTGACTGACACCGGACATATGGAGAAGGCACAGGAGATTTCCAGACAGGGTGTGCATGAGGACGGATGCCAGGGACAGGCTGGCGGGAACAAAGATTTGTTCAGGATATTGAATCTTGACGAGCTGGACACAAGTGCTGATCAGTCGGTGTTGGATGCGGTCAGAAGCAGGGCGATAGATGCGGATCCCGTGTATGCGCTTTTCACATCGGGCTCGACCGGAGTTCCAAAGGGCGCTGTGGTATCGCACAGGAATGTAATATCCTACACCGACTGGTACACGGAGGCATTTGGAATAGATGAGAGTACGATATTCGGAAGCCAGACACCGTTCTACTTCAGCATGTCGGTGTCAGATCTCTACAGCACTCTTAAAAATGGTGCCACGCTGTACATCATACCGAAGGCGTATTTCACCTTCCCTATGAAGCTGATGGAATTCATGAATACATACAGGATCAACACGATATACTGGGTGCCATCGGCGCTGCAGATCGTTGCAAATTACAAGCTGTTCCAGTACGCCCAGCTTCCTGAGCTGAAGAAGGTGCTGTTTGCCGGAGAGGTGATGCCGACAAAGCCGCTGAATTACTGGATACAGAATCTTCCGGATGCCATGTATGCAAATCTGTTCGGCCCAACAGAGACGACCGACATATGTACATATTACGTGGTGGACAGAGCATTTGCCGATGATGAGCCGCTGCCGATGGGACACGCGTGCAACAACTGCGATGTGTTCGTCCTTGATGAGAACGGCAGGGAGGTGTCACCGGAGATCAATCCTGAGACGGGCTTCAGCCGTGAGGGAGAGCTCTACGCCAGAGGCTCATTTGTGGCGCTGGGCTATTTCGGAAATGCGGAGAAGACGCAGGAGGCATTTGTCCAGAATCCGCTGAATCCGAACTATCCAGAGCTGGTCTACAAGACCGGGGATCTGGTGAAGTACAACAGATACGGAGAGCTGGTCTATGTGTGCCGTAAGGACTATCAGATAAAGCACATGGGTTACCGCATAGAGCTCGGCGAGATCGAGGCGGCAGCGGGAGCCATAGACGGAATCAGAAGCTATGCCTGCATATATGATGACGAGGCAGACAAGATCGTGTTCATATACGAGGGCAGGAAGAAGGATGAGACGGAGCTGCTCAAGGCGTTTCAGGAGAGGGTTCCACACTACATGGAGCCGAACCGTTTTGTGAGGGTGACGAGCATGCCCCACAATGCAAATGGCAAGATAGACAGGAAGAGGCTGAAGGCGGAATATACGCAGGGAAAATAGCGAATATCTACATAAGCGTGATATACCACATTCGGAACGCTCTCGCTCATTTCGGTCTGCAGCGGCACTATGAGTGCCGTAAATATGTAATATGTAGAAAATTTTTATTATAAGGAGATATAAGATTATGGAAGAATTATTAAAGATTTTAAATGAGGTTAAGCCGGGAGTTGATTACGAGAATGAGACAGACCTTATCGGTCATGGTGTGCTGGACTCCATCACGATGGTTACGCTGGTGCTCCAGCTCAGCGATGAATTTGATGTGGACATTTCCCCTGTGGATATCACACCGGAGAACTTTAAGACAGTCCAGACCATATACGATATGATCCAGAGACTTGAAGACGAGTAAGAGCATGATATAGATATTGGAAGACGGCGGGAACTGACTGCCGTCAAAAAATACTGGAGGAGTGAGAAATATGGCATATACGTCGATAGCGTATCTGGTATTTATATTGCTCGGATCATTTATAGTGTACAATATTGTGCCCCTGAAACACAGGTGGAAGGTTCTGTTGGCGTTCAGCTACGTATTTTACTTCATCAATTCAGGTAAATATATATTGTTCATTCTGTTCAGCACGCTGACCATCTATCTGGGCGGCCTGATGCTGAACAGGATAGATGACGGTTACAACATGGCGAGGCGGGCGCTTCCGAAGGAGAATAAGAAGGAGTACAAGGCCCTCATAGGCTGGCAGAAGAAATGCGTCTGCGTGTGCGTGGTTCTGGTAAATCTGGGGCTGCTTATCTACCTGAAATATTCGGTGTTCTTCGGCGAGGTCTTCACTGATCTGATGAGTGTCGTGCATATAAATATGGAGAATCCTGTGCAGAAAATGATACTTCCCCTTGGAATATCCTTCTACACCCTGTCCGCCATAAGCTACATCGTGGATGTGTACAGAGGCAAATACAGAGCCACGGATAAGTTCGGCAAGGTGGCACTTTTCCTTGTGTTCTTCCCTCATATAGTGGAAGGTCCTATAGCGAGATTTGACCTTGTTGGCGATTCGCTCTACGAGGGCCATGAGTTCAGCTATAAGAACATGACCATGGGCCTGCAG
>CAVCCL010000145.1:15900-34721 GCA_963600665.1 Bifidobacterium catenulatum
GGCCTGCAGCTCATACTGTGGGGATTTTTCAAGAAGATAGTGATAGCCGATCGTGCAAATATGTACGTGAACCAGATATTTGACAACTACACAGAGTACGATGGACTGTTTGTAGTCGTGGGCATGCTGCTCTACACATTGCAGCTCTATGCAGAGTTCTCGGGCTGCATGGACATAGTAAGGGGAAGTGCCCAGATGTTCGGAGTGGAGCTCTCGGAGAACTTTAGCCAGCCGTTTATGTCAAAGACGGTCAGCGAGTTCTGGAGGAGATGGCACATGACACTTGGTGCATGGTTCAAGGATTATGTGTTCTATTCAGTGTCATTGTCCAAGCCATTTGTGAAGCTCAGCAAGAAGACAAGGGAGCATATGAATTCATTCTTCGCCACATTTGTGCCGATGTCCATAGCCATGTTCGTGGTGTGGTTTGGAACCGGTATATGGCATGGTGCAAGCTGGAAATACGTCATGTACGGCCTGTACTACTGGGCGATCATGATAGCCGGACTT
This sequence comes from Bifidobacterium catenulatum, assembly GCA_963600665.1. Taxonomy (GTDB): domain Bacteria; phylum Bacillota; class Clostridia; order Lachnospirales; family Lachnospiraceae; genus Coprococcus. Next base: position 16,411 of record CAVCCL010000145.1, read on the forward strand.
CTGACAGAGCCGTTGTTTGCAAAGCTTTATGAGAAGATTCATGTGAACAGGCAGGGCAAGGTGTACAGAGGACTTCAGATGGCCAGAACATTCCTGTTTGTAAATGTGGGAATGCTCATGTTCAGGGCAGACGACCTGACCGCATTTGGACACATGTTCCTGTCGATGTTCAGAAATCTGTCATGGCAGACCATCAGCAGCGGAGCTATATTGGGGATCAAGCTGGATGCGGCGGATTTCGTGGTGCTGATCATAGGTGCGCTGATACTCCTGTTTGTGGGACTCTACAAGGAGAATGGCCACCACATACGTGAGGAGATAGCATCGAAGAACGTGGTACTCAGATGGGCAGTGTATTATGGACTGCTGTTCGGAGTGATCATACTTGGAGCATATGGACATGGTTACGAGGTGGCAGGATTCATATATGCGCAGTTCTAGTGGCGGGTTGATCATGGATTTTACAGGTAAAGGTGATTGGTATGGAGAAAACAAAGAGACATAATATGATAAAGGCAGTGGTGTTTGTCCTGATATTTGCGGTCATCATGGTTACGCTCGGCGGAGCATTTGTGCCGAAGAGCAGTGACCCGGACAGCGGAATAGCAAATGCCAATGCCAGAGGCTTCTATGGCGAACCGAAGAACTCCATAGATGTGCTCTTCCTGGGCGACAGCAATGCCTACAGTGCATGTTCGCCCATGTATATATGGAACAAATACGGAATCCCATCATACGTGGCAGCAGAGGGATTTCAGAATGTGACCGGCGCGTCAAATCTGCTGGATGAGTTCCTCACCTGTCAGAAGCCGAAGCTGGTGGTGTTCGATGTGAACATGCTGTGGACGGGCAAGACTTATCTTAAGAAGATCGAGTCCAACATGAAAAAGCTTGCATACAAATATCTTCCTCTGGCGCAGTATCACGACAGGTGGAAGACCATGAGTTTCGCGGATATGTTCGGTAAAAAGGATTACAGCTACAGATCCGCCTCAAGGGGACAGTATCTGAGTATGGATGTCAAGCCGTACACAGGGGACAGCAACATGGTAAAGACCGACGAGGTGGAGGATATCCCGGAGATCTCAAAGATTCTTCTGGATAAGCTTATTAAGAAATGCGAGGACAACGGAATCAAGGTCATGCTCATGGAGACTCCGACGGCGAAGTCATGGAATTATGCAAGGCACAACGCCATGGTGAAGTACGCGAAAGATATGGGCCTGAAATTTGTGGATATGAACACTCTGGATGGCGACTATGCCATAGACTGGAGCAGTGACACAAGGGATGGCGGACGACACTTGAACTGCGATGGTGCGGAGAAGGTCAGCGCATATCTCGGTAAGTATATATCCGAGAACTTCAAGCTCAAGGACAAGCGTGATGTTGCAAAATATGCAGAATGGAATAACGACTATCTGAATTATGTGAAGTATATGTCCGGCGAGACTGTGGCTCTGGAGGCACAGCAGTCCGATGGGGGTGTGTCAAACAACTAGAAGTTTGACACACTCAGGTATTTAGACATTTGTTGGATATTCTTGTCAGGTATTCTTGTCAGACAGTCGTGTTGGACATTCAGACACTTGTCTATACAGATATAACGTGGCGTTTTTATCTTTTTGGCTTTTTGAAGCTTGTTTTAACACAAAATTGTATCGTTTTGGTAATTTATATGACGAAAAGTCACAAGATTTCTATTTCTTGTAGCTTTTCGTCTTTTTTTGGTTAAAAGGCGAAAAATTTGTGTACTTTTTGAGCGGAACAGGTTATGCAGCGAAAACGGACAGTTACGATAAAAAATCAAAAATACAAAAAGTACAAAAATATACAAACAGAAACAAAAGGATACAAAAATAAACAAACTGAAATAAAAGAATACAAAAGGATACAAAAAGGATATAAGTTTGAAGTATACTAGGTTCAGAATCTTAGATATCGACGATTTATATAGAGTGGCATGGTGCTGTGAGGTATACAGAATGTAAAGCAGCCACGGGGAGGAAATATGAAGTACAACATATTGCTCGTTGAGGACGAGCAGAAGATAGCCGAGGGGATAATGGACTATATGAGCGGCCGGGGGACAGAGTATGAGATAGAATTTACCTGGGCGGATGACGGAGACAAGGCGCTTGCGCTTGTGTATGAGAATGAATACGATCTGGTGCTGTTGGATGTCATGCTTCCGGGGGCGGACGGATTTGAGATATGCAGGGCCATCAGGGCAAAGAGCTATGTGCCTGTCATTTTTCTTACCGCAAGGGGCAGGGAGGAGGACAGACTGTATGGCTATGACATAGGCTGTGATGACTATGTGGTGAAGCCATTCTCCATGGCGGAGCTTTCCGCAAAGATCATGTCATTCCTCAGAAGAAGCAAGGGACTCTGGGAGAAGAAGAGCAGCATAGAGGCGTATGATATCGTGATATATCCTGATAAGCTTCAGGTATTTGCCGCCGGGGAAGAGGTCAGGCTTGCGCCGAAGGAATATGCCATACTGAAGTATTTTATGGAGCACAGAGGAATGCTTGTCACAAGGGATGATCTGCTGGTCAGGCTGTGGGGCTATGATTATGAGGGCAGTGACAGAGTTGTGGACAATCACATCAAGAAGCTGCGCCAGGCACTTGGGGAGTCAGGAAAAAAGATCAAGACAGTATTTGCAAAGGGATACAGGATGGATTGAGGGAAAGGACGTATCAAAATATGAAGAAAAATAAAAATATACTATATGGGAAAAAACAAAACTTCGGCTCATTTTTTCTGAGAATATTTGTGCCGTTTATATTGGTGGCATCGTTGCTCGGAGGAATTGTGACCTATTTGCTGGCATCAATATACAATACTGGTGTAGACAACAATGTGGCGCGTGCCCAGGAGCAGATTAGGGAAAAGGTAGATGAAGCGGTTACAGAATATCAAAATGCACTGGCAGGTGCCTACGTGGAGGGTGTCAATTATGATTTTGAGACAGCAGATAACAAATTCACCGGTGATCTTGAATATGCATGTGAAATGCTAAGTGCGGCTATGGTGGATAGCGGTGCTGCTGCAAGTCTGTATCATAAGGACTCAGATGGCACTTTGACATTGGTTGCCGGGCATGATTATCGTATGTTTTTTGTTGTCAATGATGATAACAATAAAAATTTTTACTTGTCCTGTACATATGATGATTATCAGAAGATGTTGGAGGAGGCTCCGAGATACGGAAGTGCCGATGGTTTGCCGGCCTTATCCATGATAGAAGAGATATATGTAAAGGGGAACAGTTTCTGGATAAGTAAATACAGATACTATGATTATGGCGATGGTGTTAAGGTCATAGGAACTCGTGACATTAGCAATTGCGATGAGGAGAGAGAAACAGTAACAGAGATCCCTGATGGTTATGTGAAGCTTGATACCAGTAAAGGATACCGTTTCCATAACAGCAGTCCTATCGGTCCGGGAGCAGCTTCCCGTGACATGGATTATGAAGGAGATATAGAATCTCTTGTGGCAGATCTGGGTGACTACAGTGTTGGAAGCTCATCCAGAGTCAGCAGGAATTGTGATCAGGGAAAGCATAACACTGACGTGTCAGCGATGGGAAATGGTTATTTTCTGGTGATGGATTATCACACAGATCTTGCAAAGTCCACATCTGGAAAAGTGATAATTGGCACATGGATAGGAATAGCACTTCTGAGTACCCTTGTCTCACTTGCAATAGCCTATGTATTGTACAGATCGTACAAATCTGCCTATGACATGGAGCAGTACAGGCGTACCACGTCAAATGCTATGGCGCACGATCTGAAGAGCCCGCTGGCGGTCATCTCTCTCTACGCTGAAAATCTCAAGGCTGGCACTAATCCTGAGAAGAACCAGTATTATATGGACGGCATACTGGATGAGGTCAGACAGATGAATGGTCAGGTGGCATCCATACTGGATATGGCTAAGGCAGAGGATGTAGATACAAAGCTCAAAAAGACCGAAGTGGATGTGGCGGGCATAGTTGACACTGTGGCGCAGATATACAATGAGAAAATGTCAGAGAAAAACGTGCAGATCGAAATATCGGGAGCGTGCACGGTCTCTGCGGATGAAGCTCTGATGTATCAGGCTGTTGTCAACATCATGGATAATGCTGTGAAGTATGTGATCGATGGCGGACATATCGCAGTGAAGCTCTCGGACAAAGAAGTGTCATTTGTCAATTCCAGCGAACCGCTTGATAAGGACACACTGGCAAATGTGTGGAAGCCATTTGTCAAGGGGGATAACAGCCGTCATGGACACAAGGGCACCGGACTTGGTCTCTCGATCGTCAAGACCATTATGGACAGACATGGATTTGACTGTGAGATGAAGAATGTCAATGACGGAGTTGAAGTGAGGCTGATATTCAGATGAGAATGCAAAGAGGGAATTAGCCAAAAACATCGACTGATAATAATTGGGCTGACTGCTCTAAACAGAGTAGTCAGCCCTTGCTTAATATATAACAGAGTCATTTTTAGGCATTCTTGCTTTTATAATCTTCGCCCCAATTTCTCATTGCGTCAAGCACAGGCTGGAGACTCTTGCCAAGCTCAGTCAGTGAATATTCCACTCTCGGCGGAACCTCCGCATACACCTCTCTGTGGACAAGTCCGTTTTCCTCCATGTCACGGAGCTGTGCGGTGAGTACCTTCTGTGAGACAGTTCCGATGGATTTCTTCAGCTCTCCAAATCTCTTTGTGCCGGTTATCAGATCTCTCAGGATCAGAACCTTCCACTTGTCGCCGATAAGGCTTAAGGTGGTCTCAACCGGGCATGCCGGCAATTCTTTTAATTTGTCGCTCATAATAATTACCTCATAATAACAATATTTAATATAGTTATAGGATTTAATGGTTTCTTTTGGTTACTTACAGGTGGATTGTACCATACATACTATAAATATACCAGTTTTATAATGTGAATACGTATATTGAGTCGACAGTTGATATAAGATCATATATTTATAGTGCGGCATAATTATGCTATAATAATGACACAAGAAAGAGAGGTGTTGATCATGCCAACTATTATGCCAATTAGAGATTTGAGAAATACAAGTGAGATTTCAGAATTAGCTCATAAGAAACAGGAGCCTATTTTTATTACAAAAAATGGATATAGTGATTTAGTTGTAATGAGTGCAGAGCTGTATGAAAAATTTGCACAGATCAACAGGATCGATCAGGCAATATACGAAGCTGAAAAGGAAGTAGAGGATGGGGCTGAACCGATATCGGTAGACAGTGCTATAGAAAGGTTGAACAAAAAATACTATGGATAAATATAGCGTAATGTTATATCCCAGAGCTTTTCGAGATATTGATGACATATATGCATATATAGCACTTGAGAAGATGTCCCCGGAGAATGCAAAGGGACAAACGGATAGGATATGGGATGCGGTAAAATCGCTTGAACAATTATCTGAATCACATCAGGATCGCTTGGTTGGGCGATTTGCTGGAAAAGGATATAAGCAATTGATAGTAGATAACTACATCATAATATTCAAGATTGATAAGGAACAAAATAGAGTATATATAGTAACCGTTCAGTACCAGGGACGAAATATCTGAGTAATATAACGGTTTAGTAGATGACCATACTTCATATGAGGTATGGTTATTTTTATGTCATAATTTTTTATTTATCGTTGATTTCCCACAATAGTAACCTCCAGGTAACTACGCCACAATATTGTGCGTACTTTTTTTACAAGAAAATCTTTTATAGAATAATGCTCGAAAGCAAGGTAAATAGCTTTGATGTTCCGAAGCAATCGACAGCGTTTCGTGGCATAGCGTAGAGCATATTTTGTAAGGAGGTACAGCAATGAACGCAGAGAGATGCCTGCAGATACTCAGGAAGATAAAGGATGTGGCCTTTGCCACGGTTGATGACAAGGGCATGCCACAGATAAGGATAATAGACATAATGCTGGTGGAAGGGGAGAAGATTTATTTCTGCACAGCGAGGGGCAAGGATTTTTATGCACAGCTCATGCGTGATGGAAATGTTGCCATAACGGGTATGAACAGAGAATATCAGATGATAAGGCTGAACGGAAAGGCGCGCAAATTGGATGACCGGAAGCTGTGGATCGACAGGATATTTGAGGAGAATCCATCCATGAACAATGTGTACCCGGATGACAGCAGATATGTGCTTGAGCCGTTCTGCATTGACAACGGAGAGGTGGAATTCTTTGATCTTGGCAGAGAGCCGGTGGTCAGAGAGACATTTGCCCTGGGTGAAAGTGAAAAGACTTTCAAGGGATACGAGATAACCGACAAATGTATACAGTGCGGAAAATGCGAGAGGATATGTCCTCAAAAATGTATCAAGGATTTTGTGATAAATCAGATTCACTGCCTGCACTGCGGATTGTGCTTGGAGGGGTGCCCGGTAGATGCGGTGAGAAAAATAGGGTAGGTAAAGATCATGAATAAAGCGGACTTTAAAGTGGATATAGGTAAATGCATCGGCTGTGGCAATTGTGTTAAGACCTGTCCCGGCGGAGTCATTTACCTAAACGGAAATAGAAAAGCTGAGATTGCGGAATTTGACGATTTTGGATGGAATGGTTGTTGGAAATGTGAGCATTGTCTTGCGGTCTGTCCTACAGGTGCAATCTCCGTATTTGGAAAGAATCCGGATGACAGTCTGCCAAAGTACAGTGTAGATGAAACGATGGCAGTGTTCAGTTCCATGGTAGCCAACAGACATTCATGCAGGCGTTTCAGGAATAAACAGGTTGATAGACAGATGATAAATGAGATGCTGGATCTGCTGGCAAATGCGCCAAATGGTGGCAATAAGCAGCAGGTGGAGTTCACGGTAATTGATGATATAGAAGAGATGGAATATTTCAGGAAGCTTGCTTATTCCAGGATGGAAGAGCTTGCACAGGAAGGCGTGTACCCTAAAGGATTTGATGAAGCATCCTACAATGACATGAAGCGGTGGGAGGATACCGTCAGACCGGATATGCTGTTTTGTTCAGCTCCGCATATTCTGATCCCGCATGCGCCGGTTGGCAAAGGAGAACCGGTACCGGATACGATAGTTGCCGAGACTTATTTTGAACTGTTGTGTAACTCACGCGGACTTGGGGCGGTCATGATGACATTCCCACTCGATGTGTTAGGCTGTATGCCGGAGATAAAAGGCCTGCTGCAGATCCCGGAGGATCACTACATAGGAATGATAATTGGATTTGGGTATCCTGAGATAAATTACGCCCGGGGTGTTCAGAAGAAAATGGATAGAAGCCGAATCCACAGGATAAAGTTTGAGGAGGAAATGACATGTTAAAAGAAATGTGGACATTGCTGCTTGAGAAGAAAGGATTTTTCCTGAACCTTCTCGTGGAGCATATAGAGATATCTTTGTTGGCAATCGTGATAGCTATAGTATTTGGCGGTGTGGTTGGAATACTTATCAGCGAATATCAGAGGGCGTCAAAGCCGACGCTCGGAGTGATAAATTTTCTGTATACGATACCGTCCATATCCATGCTTGGATTCCTCATACCATTTTCAGGTGTGGGAAATGCGACGGCTGTCATCGCACTTACTATATATGCACTATTGCCGATGGTCAGAAATACCAACACCGGACTGATAAATGTGGACGAGAACATCATTGAGGCGGCAAAGGGTATGGGAAGTACAAGAACTCAGATCCTGTTCAAGGTCAAGCTTCCGCTTGCGATGCCGGTCATCATCTCCGGAATCAGAAACATGGTGACCATGACGATAGCGCTTGCCGGTATAGCATCATTCATAGGAGCTGGCGGTCTTGGCGTGGCGATCTACAGAGGTATTACGACAAATAACACTGCGATGACGATGGTAGGAAGTCTGCTCATTGCTCTGCTTGCGCTGGCATTTGACTTTGTTCTGGGATTTGTTGAGAGGCGCCTTTCAAAGAGGAACGTCAGGGCAAAGAAGACCAACAGGATAATGGCGGTGGTCGCAGTGGCGCTTGTCATGATACTGGTGCTGGTTCAGGTGGTGCCAAAGGGCAAAAAGGAAACCATACATATCGCGACAAAACCGATGACAGAACAGTACATACTCGGCGAGATGCTTGACATACTGATCGAACAGGACACGGATCTTGATGTGGAGATCACCCAGGGCGTGGGCGGAGGAACATCGAATATCCAGCCTGCCATGGAGAGCGGGGAATTTGACATTTACCCAGAATACACGGGTACTGCGTGGAACATGGTGCTGAAAAAGGATGGCCTGTACACTGAGGATATGTTCCAGGAGCTTGAGAGTGAATACGAAGATTCCCTTGGAATGAGCTGGGTGGGCATGTATGGCTTCAACAACACCTATGGTCTGGTGGTGCGTAAGGAGATTGCTGACCAATATAACATCAAGACATATTCGGATCTGAGAGCGGTATCGGACAAACTTATCTTCGGTGCGGAGTACGATTTCTTTGAGCGTGAGGATGGATATGATGCACTCTGCGACGAGTATGGATTTAATTTCAAGAAGACGATGGACATGGACATCGGCCTCAAATATCAGGCGATCAATCAGGGCAAGATCGACGTAATGAATATATTTACAACGGATGGACAGCTTGCGGCATCGGATGTGACCGTGCTGGTGGATGACAAGAATTTCTACCCGTCATACATGTGTGGAAATGTTGTCAGAAATGAGGTGCTTGAAAGCCATCCTGAGATAAAGGATGTGCTGGATGAGCTGGCAGGAACAATAACCGACAGCGACATGGCGCAGATGAACTATGATGTTGAGACTGAAGGCAGGGAGCCTAGGGATGTTGCGGAGGAATTCCTGAAGAATAATAGTTTATTGAAAAGATGATTTGATGTGTCAGGTTCAGTTGAACACCCTATGTGTAGAGAGATACATGGATAAGTTAGATTTTGATGAAAAACTTGATGCGTAGAGTTGGCAGGAAGATGTTAGGGTTTGTTACTATAGATTTGGAGGTTTATATAATGAATACTGCTATTGAATTTAGAAATATAAAAAAGTCGTATGGCGATAAGACAGTCATAGAAAATTTCAATTTCACTGTGGAACAGGGAGAATTTGTAACCATAGTTGGTTCGTCAGGCTGCGGCAAGACGACAGCGCTCAAGATGATAAATGGACTTATCGACGCCACAGACGGAGATATATTTGTAGGCGGTGAGAATATCAGGGATAAAGATCTTATTGAGCTTCGCAGAAGTATTGGTTATTCTATACAGGGAAGCGTGCTTTTCCCGCATATGACAGTGGAGGAGAATATATCCTATGTGCCAAATCTTCTAAATAAAAAGGACAGGGCGAAGACAAAGACCGCCGTATCAAAATGGATGAAGATAGTTGGGCTTGATGAGGAGATAAAGAACAGATATCCGGGGGAACTGTCCGGCGGACAGCAGCAGAGAGTGGGTATTGCCAGAGCACTTGCGGCATCACCATCTATACTGCTGATGGACGAGCCATTTGGTGCAGTCGATGAGATAACGAGAGCCCAGCTTCAGCAGGAGATCAAGCGAATACACGAGGAGACGAAGATTACCATTATGTTCGTGACGCATGATATATCGGAAGCGCTTCTACTTGGCACGAAGGTGCTCGTCATGAACAAAGGAAATATAGAACAGTATGACACGCCCGCGGAGATATTGAAAAATCCCGCAACAGACTTTGTGGCGCAGCTTGTCTACAGGCAGAGACACCAGTGCAATCTGCCAGATGGACAGATCAGGGATTGTCAGTACAGCCTTGTGGCGGGGCTTGAGTAGTGGTCCGCTGCCATTGGTGAATAAAGAGATTTGTAAAGAGGGCTGCCCCACTTGTAAATAAATGCTCCTGTAAAGAGGATACTGTCCCACTGGGGATAGATAGGAGGAAACAAATGAACCAGAGTGAGAGAAGAATATATCTTATAAAAAGATTATTGGAAGAGAGTAAGAACTACACAGACGTTAAAATCCCAACAGACAGTGAGAGTCAGCGCAGGCTTCTCCGTTCCCTTATGAATGTCAGGATGCCGGGAGACATCGACTCAGAATTTCTGAAAATACAGGATGAATACTTGGCACAGGTAAATGAAGAGAAAGGTGTAGTGAAGCTTGAAAATATCCCAGAGATACAGGAGGACACATATGTGTGGCGTGGGGACATAACAAGGCTTGCTGTCTCAGCTATAGTGAATGCTGCAAATAGCGGTATGACCGGATGTTACGTGCCGTGCCACAACTGTATCGATAACTGCATCCACACATTTGCGGGGGTACAGTTGAGAAATAGATGCGGCGAGATCATGCGTGAGCAGGGGCATGAGGAGGCGACCGGACAGGCGAAGATAACTCCGGCATACAACCTTCCGTGCGAATATGTCATCCACACAGTTGGACCGATCGTGCAGGGGAGGCTTACAGCAGAACATGAACGGTTATTGGCGTCCTGTTATAGGAGCTGTCTTGCGGCTGCTGATGAAAATGGAGCGGAATCCATAGCATTTTGCTGTATATCCACGGGTGTATTTATGTTCCCAAATGAGCGGGCTGCCGAGATCGCGGTGGAGACAGTCAAGGCATACAGACAGAAAACGGGCAGCAGGATAAAAGTTGTGTTCAATGTGTTTAAGGAAGAGGACGAGAGGATATATAGAAAGTTGCTGGATAAGAAGGTGAAAAAGTGAGAGATACAGGTCTGTTAAAAAAAAGAGTAACATTTGAGTCGTTCCTTTGTGGAACTCCCGCCAGGGATTATGTGTATCAGAGCGTTCCGTATGAAAAGCAGATTCAGCAGGCGGCGCAGTCTGTAGCTGATGCGGACTGCGTGCTCATAGGTGCCGGCGCTGGTATGAGTGCGGCTGCCGGGGCTCAATATGGCGGTGATTTCTTTGAGAAGAACTTTGGTGAGTTTCAGCGGAAATATGGAAATGGTCCATACATGCAGGATATGTACAGTGCTGGATTCTACCCATATCCTGATGAGGAGAGTTATTGGGGATATTGGTCGAAGCAGGCTGTGCTGGGCGGAATAAAACTGGATGTCACACCGCTTCACAAGAAGCTTCTGGATGGACTATCCGGCAAAGATATATTTGTGTTGAGTACCAATGCGGATGGACAATTTGTGAAAGCAGGACTGTCGCAGGAAAAGATATTCTGCACCCAGGGCGATTACTTTCATATACAGTGTGCGCATGCCTGTCATGACAAGACATATGATGCCACAGAGATATTCCTGCAAATGGATCAGGCAAGAAGAGACTGCAAGATCCCAACATATATGGTTCCACGCTGTCCTGTCTGCGGAGGTCCGATGGACATGAACCTCCGTAAGGATGGATATTTTGTGCAGGACAGTGCATGGTATGAAGCGGAACGGCATTTCGGCGATTTTGTCTCCAGCTCCCTGGACAGGAAGCTTGTGCTCCTTGAGCTGGGTGTTGGATTCAACACGCCAACCATAATACGTTTCCCTTTTGAGAAGCTGACGCGCGAACATGATAACATAACCCTTATCAGATTAAACCTCGATCAGGCAGTGGTTCCGGAAAGCCTCGGAAGAAGAGTCATAGGGATAAATGCGGATATGGCGGAGAGCATAAATGACATTTTTCGCTGATGCAGCAACATGAGGACGGAGAGGACAGCTCCGTCCCCATGTTATTTACCTCTGTAGTATCGCATCCATATCCTGCTCAGGTGCGGTGATAGGATTTAGCTGATAGTTCTCTACCAGATATTTAACTACGGTCTCGGACATGAATGCCGGGAGGGTAGGTCCGATATACATATTGCGCACGCCCAGCGACAGCAGGGTGAGAAGTATACAGACTGCCTTCTGCTCGTACCATGACAGTACCAGAGTGAGAGGGAGATCGTTTATGCTGCAATGAAATGCATCAGCCAGTGCCAGGGCGACCTTGATGGCACTGTAGGAATCGTTGCACTGACCCATGTCGAGTATTCTTGGAATCCCGTCGATTTCGCCGAGGTCGAGATCGTTGAAACGGTATTTGCCACAGGCGAGAGTGAGGACAATGGTGTCCATAGGAGTCTGCTTTACAAATTCGGTGTAATAATTGCGTCCCGGATGTGCACCATCGCAGCCGCCCACGAGGAAAATGTGCTTGATATGTCCGGCTTTGATAGCGTCTATGATCTTGCCTGCCTGTGACAGAACGGCACTGTGGGCAAAGCCGGTCGTCAGCATATGACCGCCGTTTATGCCACTCATGCTCCTGTCGTGTTCATAGCCGCCGAGCTTCTGGGCGTGTTTGATGATCGGAGTGAAATCTTTTTTGCCTGCCCTAGTACCAGTGATATGAACCATGCCGTCATAACCCACGACTGATGTGGTGTATATCCTGTCCTTGTAGCTCGGTCTTGGCGGCATGAGACAGTTTGTGGTGAAGAGTACCGGTGCGGGGATATTCTCGAATTCAGTCTGCTGGCTCTGCCATGCGGTTCCAAAGTTGCCCGCCAGATTGTGGTATTTGTTGAGTTCCGGATAGCCATGCGCCGGGAGCATCTCACAGTGAGTGTATACATTTACCCCTGTCTTTTCAGTCTGCTCAAGAAGCTGTGACAGATCGTTCAGGTCGTGACCTGAGACCACGATAAATGGCCCCTTCTTGATGTCGACATTTACTCTTGTAGGTACAGGATTGCCAAATGATTCTGTGTTGGCTTTGTCCAGCAGCTCCATGCATTTGAAATTGACCTGTCCGAATTCCATGATGAGTTCTATCCATTCTGTGACGCTGTGTTCTCTGTTCACTTCGCACAGTCCTTTGTAGAACCATTTCAAAACCTCATTATCTGTGTAGCCGAGATTCATGGCGTGGTGAGCATATGCAGCCATACCTTTGAGTCCAAACAGCAAGGTGGAACGAAGGGACACGATATCTGTGTCGCCATCCCAGAGGTCAATCACCTGTATCTTTTCTGCTTCGGATTTCCCAATCTTGTTCTGTTCGTTCTTTACTCTCCCCATAAATTCTTTTATTGCACTATCGTCAAAGTTGACATTTGTCAGAGTGGTGAAAAGGCCGTCTATTATTAGTCTGTCGGCGACCTCACTGTGTTTATTTTCCTTTTTGGAGAGCTCTGCAAGTCTTATGAGTTCACACACAAGCTCGTCCTGTAGATTTGACGTGGATGGCTGTTTGCCGCACACTCCGGTATTGACGCAGGCGGAACCTCCTGCTGTCTGCTGACACTGAAAACAAAACATATTTGACATGTACTGTATACCTCCTGAAAATATGGATCTATCTGAAAAAAACGGTGACCGCCTGGCAGAGATAATGCCTGGCCATCTATGGATTTTCTTCTAAATAGAGTATGGACAGCGCACCAGAGTTTTATACCTGATTTTGTTAATAGATATAAAAGTTCACAGGGGAATAAAAAATTCCCATTGCTCAGATAGAGTTGGAATACGAGATATATCTGAACAATGGGAGTGCATATAAAAAATTTATTGTTAATATAAAGACTGTTTTATAGGACTGATTTTTGATTGCCTACATATTCATCTGGAGTAAGTCATCTGTGCGGGAACGCTTCTTCACATAGACAGCGCCCACAGTTGAAATGATCGCACCGAGGAAGACAACTGCCCAAAGCAAAAATAATGGAAACAAAAATGCGATGAACATAAAAATAGTGTCGATGAAAGCGTCTATTCCGTAAAGCATTTCCCCATTAAAGCCGTGCGTTGTCCCGCTCATGCTGTCAAATGCGTTGTATAACACATATGCGCTTGGAATGATCGTGATTATCCAGCATATAACTGCGGTTATACATAATACCTTGCCTGTTCTTTTTTTCTTATACATTTAATTTCTCCCTTATATTGATTATTTGATCGTGCCCCATATTTAATATGAAAAAATTATACATTGCAGACGTTGAAATATCAACTGTGAGGAAAATATGCTGCCATAAAAAAGCAGGTCACCAGATAAGATCTGATGACCTGCCTGTGCTATCTAATTAAAAGGGGGTTACTCTGACAGTACAGTTCCGTCAGCCAGGGTGATGGTATATCCGTTGAAGTTAATAGTTCCGTTATTTGTCAGGCTGCTTATCACGCAGTTGCCGGTAAGGTTCCATGTACTGCCTTTCTCAATAGTTATCACTGCGTTGTCAGATACAGCCGTTCCACCGTCCTCATTGTCAACCACGTTGATGGTTCCGGTGAATGTGCTGTTACCTGAGAGAGTCATGTCCAGTGTGGATATGCTGTCAACTCTGATATTGCCTTTCAGTGTCTGTTTATTTGCGGTAAATGTGACCTGTGCGCCGTTGGAGCCTGCTGAGCCCCAGCCGTGGGATGCAGAGTTACCTGTCACATTGAGCAGGTAGCCGTCACTGTCCTTGTTTGTCAGTTTTACACCCGTGAGGGACAGGGTGCAGTTCGTGTTGGTTATATAGAACATGTCACCGTTGTTCGATGTGAGGGAACCGCCTGTCATGGTGAAGCTGGAAGTACCAACCTCCGCGTCGCCGGACATGGACTGGTAGATCATGACATTGTGTACATTCTCATCAGAGCTTGTTCCCTTGGTGTCACTCATATTGCCGTATACGGTGCAGTTCTCAAGTGCTATGGAGTTCTCACCCTCTATTACAAGAGCCTCGGAATTGTTGGCTGTGAGCTCTGCGTTCTTCACCGTGATGTCGGCGGTGGAGTAGACTGCCGGTGAGTTATAGCCATTGCTTGTGTATGTTCCGCCATCGACATTTACAGTTCCACCGCCCCTGTCAGATCTGATGGCAGCGGAGGAGTTGCCGGATGTTGTAACTGTCAGATCACTTGCATTTGTGGTGCCGCCGCCGGTTGTCTGGATTCCACCGGAATTGTCAGCGGTCGTGGTGATCGTTGAATCTGAGATATTCACTGTGGTGCCTGATCCGTAGCTGAACACGCCGTTTCCGTTCTGGGCTGATGATGAAACACTTGCATTCTTGATGGTGACTGTCGCGCCGTTTGTTGCGAGGAGCGCGGCGTTCATACCATAGAAATCGCCATCCTCGGTGTTGGAGCTTGAGCCTGCTGATTTGTCGACTGTAATTCCATCCAAAGTAACTGTTGCACCGTCGACGCGGAGGGCATTTTCGTCATCTCCGGTTGATGAGTAGGTTTCACTACTGTATGTTCCATCTGAATCTATGGTGTTGGCGCTGTCGCCCTGGGTGACCTCGCCGGAACCGCCGAAGCTTCCGCCTCCAGGGCCGCCCTGGCCGTCGCCATCTGGCTTGTCAGGAGGTGTGCCCTGACCGTTTTCGTCATTTGCACCATCTGGTTTATCAGGCGGTGTCTGACCGTCAGGAGCTTCGGCTTTCTTATCAGTCTGGTCTGATTCTGCTACAGTGGATGTATCGTTGCTGTCAGTGCTTGTTGTCTCTGTAGCCTCAGTGGTTGTGGTTTCTGTGGTTGTAGTTGTGCTCTGGCTGCAGGCTGTAAGTGTCATGGCCATAGCCAGTGCGCAGATGATCGTAAGATTCTTTTTCTTCATATTAAAGACCCCTTTCGTGAGTTGTTTTTATCTATCTTTTAAATGCATTGTAGTGGCGGAAGTTTAAATGAACTTAAAATACCAAAAATAAAATGCAGGAAAATATAGGTGCCGTCTTGCATGCATTTGACTGAAACTTTACATGCCGCTGATAGTGGCCAAATGGAAAATAGATTTATAGTGAATCGTATAGCATTTGATCAGAATGGGGATAAAGGAGAAATCACGGATGAAAAAGGAGCACGTGGACAGGCTGGCAGAGGCGCTTGAATTTGCAAATGAATCGGCCGAGTATCATGTTAGGAATTATGCGGATGGAAGACTTATGCCGGGGGAGGCGTATGCGGATATGCCGATAGATGAGAGGGACAGGATGTATCTTGGCCCGGATGCCGGAGCGCCCAACATGTATTCCAGAATATACCGCAGCCAGAGAGAGAAAGAGATGCGGGAGCAGGGCATGACAAATGAGCAGATAAAGCAGAGATGGGAAGCGTTGGATGCCATGTGGCGCCGGGAGATAGAGGAGAGGCTCTATGGGGAAGTCAGACAGAATGCGAAGTCAGAAGAAGTGATATCCAGGTACGAGAACGAGAAAATGTCCAGAGATTTCCAGAGAAAGAGTGATCAGGCGGATGCGAAGAGAAGGACAAGATGGCTCAGGATACGAATAGTTCTTATAACTGTAGTAGTGGTGATCATGGTGTTCACGGTGCTTAACGAGGCCGGACTGATAGATGGTATGAGAATAACCGGGCAGATATTTGACAGGATAGATCAGATATTCGGAGGTATGGGCAGCATATCGTCAGGCAGTTCGGGAACCGGTGGCGGAACAGATCCTGGTAATCCCAGCGGACTGGTGATCGTGTACGGAGTAGTCATTTTCCTAATATTCAGATGGGTAAGTAAGAGCAAAAAGAAAAAAGTGGATATTCCAGATTCCAGTGTGATATACACGGAGCTGATCCCGCAGATCATCAGGAGACGTTATGGAGAGGACAGCGAATACAGTCATCAGGGCGGACTTCCTTCGGATCAGATGAGAAGACTGAACTGCTTCGTTGGCAGACCATTTACACTGGATGGTAAACCTTTGCCGGTTACCGGCCGCGATATGGTGGAGGGAACGTACAGGGGAGTTCATTTCAGGTGCAGCTATGAGTATATGGAGTACGAGTATTATTATGAGGATAGTGATGGTGACAAAGAGAAAAAGATAGACAAATTATTTGGCGGATTGGTTGTTGAGATACCATACAGAAGGACTTCATCGGCCATGCTCGGAGTCAGGGGAAATTCAGAACTTGAGATGAAGAATATATTGAAGAACAGCTCGTCATATAGTGACGATGGATTCGACAAGACAGAAAATGACAGCTTCAATCTGCTTTTCACCATTGATTGCCGCGATGAGGAGAATGTGTATTACATGCTCACTCCTGAGGTGATGGAGAAGCTTGCGGCATTATATCCAAGGGAGAAAACGGCTCTCCATGTGACATTTGATGGGGACAGGCTGTACATGTGTATAAGCAAGAGCGATAAATACATGGTATTTGATGAGGAGAAAAATATAAAGAATATGAATGATGTGGAAGCTTATCTGGATAAATACCTGCGAATGCTGCAGGAGGTGCTGGATGCGGCACTTCTTATATAGATTTTAGGACATAAAAAATCGGTGCGACGGGATTCGAACCCACGACCTCTTCGTCCCGAACGAAGCGCTCTACCAAGCTGAGCCACGCACCGATAGTGTTTTATTAACACTGCCATAATAGTATAAGAATATTCTTCAAAAAATTCAAGGCGTTTTCAAAAATAATTTAGACAATATTTAGATTTGTTACAGCGGGAATTTATATGTATATGGCACAGTAGAACCATAAAGAATGATACAAGGGCATTTGCCTGAAGACGATATACAGATAAGAGGAGACGATGATTTATGAAGATACTTATTACTACGGACTGGTACGAACCTGTTGTAAATGGAGTTGTGACTTCTGTGGTGAATCTGTCCAGGGAGCTTAAGGCCAGAGGCCACGAGGTAAAGATACTTACACTCTCGAGAAATCACCACACATATATAGATGGGGATGTGATATATGCAGCGTCTCTGGGCGCTGGTAAGATATATCCTGAGGCGAGACTTAAGATGCCAGTCATCAAAGCTGTTATAGATAAGCTCATAGAATGGCATCCGGATGTGATACATTCCCAGTGTGAGTTCTCGACCTTCTTCATGGCAAAGAAGATTGCGGATGAGACACAGGCACCCATAGTGCATACATACCACACTGTATATGAGGATTATACACATTACTTTTCGCCAAATGCAGCATGGGGGCGGAAGGTCGTACAGAAGCTGACAAGGATGCTTTCGGCAAGGGTTGATGCAATGATAGCACCGAGCAGGAAGATAGAGGATGTGCTTGAAAAGTATGAGGTGGAATGCCCTGTGGAGGTCATCCCATCTGGAATCGATACAGATAAATTTGCAAAGTATATAGGAACGGACAGCAGACACAGGATCAGACAGCAGTACGGACTCAGCGATGATCAGACAGTCCTTCTCTATGTGGGCAGACTTGCAAAGGAGAAGAATGTTGAAGAGGTGCTGAGATGTCAGAAGAGAGTGAGCAGATATGGAACTACTCTCATGATAGTGGGAGACGGTCCGTACAGGGCTGAGATCGAGGAACAGGTCAGAGAGCTTGGAATCTCAGACAGCGTAATATTTACAG
>CAVCCL010000146.1:0-4220 GCA_963600665.1 Bifidobacterium catenulatum
CTCTGACTGGCTCATATTCAATTCCTCAAGCCTTGCAAATATCTTCTCATATACCTTCAAAATATATCCCCCTATTTTCTTCCGACTTTTCGGACATTGTATCATATATTTATCTTCACTGCAATATCTATTGTTTGATTTTCACTTTCTCTGTGCTATACTGTTCTCAGCAAAAGAGTGATTGTACAAAGGCGCACAAGCTCCCCACGGAGCAGTGCGCCTTTTTTATGTCTATTAGAAATTACAAATACGTATGCATCAAATGAAAGGGATCACAAATATGAAACTTGAAAATTACGAAGTACATCTGCCTAGCTACTCGATAGGCAGCACTATCTACAACAAGATCGGTCCGGTATGTGAATCTTACGGACATACCGTGCTCGTCATCGGAGGCGAGAAAGCCCTTGCAGCAGCCTATGACAAAATAGCTGAGGCTGTCGCCAAGACAAAACTTACTATAATCGGAAAGGAGCTGTTCGGAACAGACTGTACCTATGACAATGTGGAGCGTCTTCGCGCACTCCCTGTCTATCAGCAGGCCGACATGGTATTTGGAGTCGGTGGCGGCAAGGCGCTCGACACAGTCAAATGTCTGTGCATAACCGACGACAAACCTGTATTTACATTTCCAACCATTGCATCCAACTGCTCTGCCTGCACATCAGTATCCATCATGTACAATCCGGATGGCACATTTTTAAAGCCGCACTTCTTTATAAGACCGGCCATGCACGCATTCATAGACACCGAGATAATCGCCAAAGCGCCAAGCTGCTATATGTGGGCCGGCATAGGTGACACCTATGCGAAATATTACGAATCGACCATATCCTCCAGGGACGAACGTCTGGAACATTTCACATCCATCGGAGTTGCCATAAGCCGTATGTGCCGGGATCCACTGCTGTCCTACGGACCCAAAGCATTTGTCGATTATCAGAAAGGGCTGTGCACATATGATGTCGAACAGGTAATACTCTCCATAGTTGTGACAACCGGCATCGCCTCCATCTTCCTCACAAAGGACTGCACCCCGGACTACAACAGCGGCCTGGCCCACGCTATATTCTACGCGCTGACCAATTATCCGGTAATAGAGAAAAATCACCTTCACGGCGAAGTTGTAGGATTTGGCGTACTGATCGCACTTCTTGTCGACGGACAAATGGATGAATTCGAGAAAGTATATGAGCTCAACAAAGCAATACATCTTCCGGTATGTCTGAACGACATAGAGATAACGGAGGAAGAGTGGGAAGAAACAATGAACCGTATACCGGATATGTCTGACGTGACACATTATCCATACAGGATAACAAAAGATATGCTGGTCAAGGCTATGAACGAACTCGATATGAGGAACAAAAAATAAACTGATATTCAATGACAGGGGGATCACATAATGGAGAAATCAACACAGTCGAAAAGTAAATATTCCATAATATTAGGAGTTGCCTTTGTGTGGTTCACAACCCACTTTGGCGGCGGCTTCGCGTCAGGCGCCCAGATATACAGCTACTATGTACGCTATGGAATCTGGTGTCTCATCACGCCAGCCATCGCCATGATCTACAATGCGGTATTCTTCGCATACTGCCTGTATTTTGCAAGGAAACACGAAGTCTATGACTACCGTTCATACAACAATGCCCTCTACGGCAAATTTGCCCCTGTATTCTCAAATCTGTTCGAGGTGCTGTACATCTGTGTCATGTGTGTAGCCCCTGCAGTAGCATTTGCAACAGGCGGCGCGACCTTGAGTACTCTGACAGGTCTGCCATATCTTGTCTGTACACTCATCATAGGCGTATTTATATTCATAGTTGCCATATTCGGAACTGATCTGGTGCGCAGAGTTGCATCAGTTTTATCCATATGCATCATCATCGGACTGCTCATCGTATACATTCCGAATATCATCGCAAGCTCACATGCGATCAGCCAGACCGCATCGACCATGAGCTCCGACGCATTTCCTCTTGGCAAGGCACTTTACTCTGCATTCCTGTATGGAACCTTCCAGCTCGCAAATGTAGCTGTATTCGTACAACATGCCAGATCATTTGACAAGCCGAAGGATGCCGTCAAGAGCATGGGAATAGGATGTGTGATAAATATAATCATGATGACAGTTGTCGTTCTTGGAATAATGACCGTGGCGGCAAATCCCGACATGGCAAACCAGAGCGTGCCTACCCTGTTCATGGTTCAAAGCGGCGTTGGCAGTCGATTCCTGACACCGCTCATCTCCGTTCTTATCATACTGGGTGCCGTGTCCACCGCGGTTAATATGGTGGCCGCAATGGTCGCAAGAATTTGCAATAAAAAATCCGCTAAACCTGCCAACAGTCCTGCTGCAGGCTCAGCCCGAATAACCCACAAAGAGATCATCGCAGCTCTGATCTGCTGTCTTGCCGACTTCGGAATTGCACAGTTCGGCCTGCTGACGCTCATACAGAAGGCTTACAGCTTTCTGGCCTACCTGGCAATTCCTGTTATTCTGATTCCTTATGTGGTCAGGATGATATGGGAAAGGGCTAAGAAATAGCCTCCATGAAAAGCATCGCCTCAATCGCAGGCGTCTTTGAAGCATATTCAGCATTCTCTATGCCATTGGTAAGCAACAGCCGTTCCCAGAGTTTAGGATAATTTGAGAAATCAAATGTATTGTCATCCAGTATCACGTACTCATCTATCTCCGGATGTTCCGCCAGATAGCTCTGGATGCCCTCCCCCCTGCCAACCCAGACATCGGTTGTCCTTCCAGACAGGCTTAGTCCAAATTTTCCCAGCATAGATACAAGATACGAGAAGTCATCCCCGTCTTCTCTCATAAGCTTCCAATCTGAAGTCAGAACGATCTCTGCATCCCCAAACTGTTTCAATGCTTTCTTAAGCGTTCTCACTCTGGACTCATCTATCCCGGTCCTTCCACTCGGCGCCCCCACAACTGTCGTCCGGGTATTCAATACACCATCTATGTCCAGAAATAATGCAAAACCCATTACTTTATTCCTCCCCACCCTCAATTTATTCCCACATAGTAAAATAATAAATTGAGGAACTATCTAAATGTGACTTTATAAATAATATTCTTACTTATTTTTACGTCTCTCTTGTAAACCTAATATCTCCAATGACGGTCTTCCATTCTCACGGATTTTATCTTCAAGCTCATATTCATATCTTCTAATATAATCCACTTGCTTTATATTTACCTTCGTTACAGCCCGAATTCTATACTCCCACTCTGGTTCAACCTGTTCTCTTATTTTCATTGGTCTATGAGCCTCAACTGGCTCCCAATACATTCTGGCCGTGATTGTTCGATATCTATATTTCTTTTTATTCTTATTGAACAAATCACATAAAACTAAATATTTAGGGCCATTATACCCTTTTGCGCGCTGTATTGATATATCCTCATTCGCTGCTTTCCATGTCAAATATTTATTATGAAGTGGATCTTTTTTATCGTAATGTGGCTTTATATTTCGCGGAAATAACTCAACTATTATCCAATTAAACGCTTTCCTGCCATCTGCCCCGCTCTTATAATATGTATTTAACGATATAACATCTATCCACTTACCTCTAGTGTCAATTGAATTGACAATGTCTCTCACTATAAATACCGCTGCTGATTCTCCGCTTTCAATGTAACTTATATATTCCGTGTCATGTTTCCACTTCTCTCTCTCCATATCAACCATACAAAATCCCCCCTATAACATTTTCTCTATCCACTCTTTCTCTTTAAATCCAGTCAATACAAATTTTTCACCAACGACAAGTGGTCTCTTCACCAGCATACCATTTGTCGCAAGAAGCTGTAACTGCTCGTCCTCGCTCATTTCCGGGAGCTTGTCCTTCAGTTTCATCTCCTTATACAGCATGCCGCTCGTATTGAAGAATCTCTTGAGCGGAAGTCCACTCCTCTCATACCATTTCTTAAGCTCATCATATGTAGGGTTATCATCCACTATGTGGCGCTCTGTGTATTCGATCTCATTCTCGTCCAGCCATTTCCTTGCCTTCTGGCAGGTTGAACACTTTGGGTAACATATAAATTCCATGATTTGTCCTCCTTTTTTTAAATATTTATTTATCTCTCCAATATTTTTGACAAATGTCACACATCCCCATATCATTTACTCTAAGTGGTGAAAAATACTTCTTTATGTTTCTTGAAAATACAGTGTTATATTCTCCATTGC